>NZ_JAAMNH020000001.1:0-140000 GCF_011065935.2 Clostridium estertheticum
ATGTCTGCAACCCTAAACCCAAAGTATACATTTGATTCTTTTGTAATTGGTAATAGTAATAGGTTTGCTCATGCTGCGTCACTTGCTGTAGCTGAATCACCTGCGAAAGCCTATAACCCCCTATTTATTTATGGTGGAGTTGGTCTTGGAAAAACACATTTAATGCATGCTATTGGTCATTATATATTATCAAACAACCCAAAATCTAAGGTTGTTTACGTTTCTTCGGAAAAATTTACAAATGAACTTATTAATTCTATTAAGGATGACAAAAACGTAGAATTTAGAAACAAGTATAGAAATGTAGATGTACTTCTAATTGATGATATTCAATTTATTGCAGGTAAAGAACGTACACAGGAAGAATTTTTCCATACATTTAATGATCTTCATGAAGCAAATAAACAAATTATTTTATCTAGTGATAGACCTCCAAAGGAGATCCCAACTCTAGAAGATAGATTGCGTTCTAGATTTGAATGGGGACTTATAGCTGATATACAGCCACCAGATTTTGAAACCAGAATTGCTATTTTAAAGAAGAAAGCAGATGTAGAAAATTTAAATATTCCAAATGAAGTAATGGTTTATATTGCCACTAAAATAAAATCTAACATACGAGAATTAGAAGGTGCTCTTATTAGAATAGTAGCTTTTTCCTCTCTAACTAATAAAGAGATTGGAATAGATTTGGCGTCAGAAGCACTTAAAGATATTATTTCTAGTAGAAATTCAAAACAGGTAACTATCGAACTAATACAAGATATAGTTTCTAGCTATTTTAATTTAAAAGTTGAGGATTTCAAATCTTCAAGGCGTACAAGAAACATAACCTTCCCAAGACAAATCGCAATGTATTTGTGCAGAAAGCTTACAGATATGTCACTGCCTAAAATAGGTGAAGAATTTGGCGGTCGCGACCATACAACTGTAATTCACGCCTGTGAGAAAATATCCAAAGGCCTTAAAGAAGATGAAAATCTGCAAGATAACGTAGCAGAATTAACTAAAAAGATAAGTCAAAAATAGTATAATACTTTACTAACAGGTGTTAATACTATTTATATATAATGCTGTGTATAAAATAATACATAAAACACAGCTGTGGGTATTGTGGATAACTATGATTTTTTTTTGCATACTTATCCACAAACAGTTTTACCTAGCTTTGTTCAGGTCAGAAGGCTAAGATAGGTTTCTAACATATCAACAGCCCCTACTACTATTACTACTATTTTTAGATTATTATCTTACCTATCTTTAATAAATTTCCCATGTGGATAAGGAGGTCTTTTTTTTATGAAATTTATATGTGAAAAAAATATATTACAAGAAGCAATATCAAATGTTCAAAAGGCTATTACTGGAAAATCAACTATGCCTGTACTACAAGGTATATTAATAGTTGCCAGTAATAGACAAGTCACTCTTATAGGATCTGATATTGACTTAAGCATTGAAGCTAGAATTACTGCAGACGTTATAGAGGACGGAACTGTAGTTTTAGATTCAAAGCTCTTTGGTGAAATAATAAGAAAGCTGCCTAATAGTACAATTGAGATAACAACAGACGATAATAATGCTATTAAAATAGTTTGCCAAAAATCCTATGCCACTATAATACATATGAACGGTGGGGACTATCCGAGTTTACCTAACATAATCGAAAATATGATTTTCTCAATATCTCAAAGGGTTCTTAAAAACATGATGAGGGGCACTATTTTCGCAGTTGCTCAGGATGAAACTAGACCAATACTTACTGGCGTCCTATTTGAAATAAAAGATAAAAAGCTTAATCTTGTAGCTCTAGACGGTTATAGAGTTGCATTTAGAAGTGAACCAGTAGATAACGATTCGAACATTACTGCAGTAATCCCAGGTAAAACCCTAAGTGAAGTATCAAAAATATTAGAGGAAACAGATGAGCCGGTTAATATAACCTTCACACCAAACCATATACTATTTAATATTGGTAAAACAAAGGTTATATCAAGATTACTAGAAGGTGAATTCATAAAATATAGTTCAATAATACCAGAAGAATATAACTTGAAAATAACAGCTAAAAGATCTGAATTATTAAACTGTATAGAAAGAGCTTCTCTTATGGCAAAAGAGGGAAATACCAATTTAGTTAAATTTAACATTGAAGAAGATAACATGATAATTACCTCCAATTCTCAATTGGGAAAGTCTAGAGAGGAAATTAATATAATTTTGCAAGGTGAGCCTCTTCAAATTGCATTTAACTCAAAATATCTAATAGAACTCCTTAAAATAATGGAAGAGGAAGAAATTCTTATGGAATTTTCTAGTGGTGTTAATCCTTGTGTGGTAAGAAACAAAGAAAAAAATAATTGTACCTACATGGTATTGCCAGTAAGAATAAGAGCGACAAATAATTAACAAAGACATATTTATAATAATATTTGAGAAAAGAAGGTTTTAAAATGAATGAAATAAAAATTGAAACAGATATAATAAAATTAGATTCTTTTCTTAAATGGGCTGGAATAGCTTGTTTAGGAACAGAAGCAAAATATTATATTAAAAACCAAGATATTAAAGTAAATGGTGAAATAGAAACTCAGAGAGGTAAAAAATTAACTAAGGGTGATTTGGTCGAGTTTAACAATGAGGTTTATAAAATAGTTTAAAAATTTATAAAATAGTTTAGATGTTTATAAAAAAATGAAGTTTATAAAATAATATTAAATTATATTAATGCACCGGAAAATTTTTTAATATATCCGGTGCACAATTTATGTCTATAATATAAAAAATTATGTAAATTTATTTATACATAATAAATAATATAATTATATATATATGTTATAATTGTATTAGGTGATTGTATGCATATAAAATATTTACAACTTCTAAATTTTAGAAATTTCGATAGATTAGTTATAGAATTAAATAAAGGCACTAACGTATTTGTAGGAGATAATGCCCAAGGGAAAACAAATATTTTAGAAGCAATTTATTATTGTAGTTTGGCTAAATCTCACAGAACTAATAGAGATAAAGAATTAATAAACTGGAATGGCACAGAAGCATATATAAAACTTTATGTGTGCAAAACGAGACTGGATAAAAAGATAGAAATAAAAATTTTTAAAGAAGGTAAAAAAGGCGTTAATATAAATTCTATAAAAGTTCAAAAGATGTCAGAGCTCATAGGAAGCTTCAATGTGATTATGTTTTCTCCTGAAGATTTAAATATTGTTAAAGATTCTCCATCATATAGGCGGAAATTTTTAGATATAGAACTATGTAAGTTAAGCCGTCGTTACTACCATAGCTTAACGCAATATAAAAAAGTTTTAAATGAGAGAAACCTGGCCATAAAAAAATGGAATACAAATATTGATATTATAGATGTATATGACAAACAACTTAGTGAATTTGGTGCAATTATAATAAAAGATAGAATTAACTATATAGATAAATTGAACCAAAAGGGAAAAATAATACATAGTGATATAACATCTAAAAGTGAAGTAATTGATATTAAATATCTAACACCTATTAAGGAGCTAGATAATATACAAGAAAACTTGTATATGCTTTTATGTAAAAATAGAAAAAGAGATATAGAAACTAAAACTACATCAATAGGTCCCCATAGAGATGATTTTTCCATAGAAATTAATGGTGTGGATGCTAGAATATTTGGATCTCAAGGACAACAGAGAACTTCTGTTTTAACCATTAAATTTGGGGCACTGGCAATAATAAAAGAACTAACTGGAGAATATCCAGTATTATTACTTGATGACGTTTTGTCTGAACTAGATACAAAAAGGCAAGAATATATATTAAACTCTATAAGTGAAGTTCAAACATTAATTACCTGTACTGGAATCAATGATATAAAAAAATATTTAAATCCTGATAATAAGATATTTGAGGTTATATCAGGTAAATTAAAAGAGATTACATAGATTCACAATGGATCATTAAGGAGGATATTATATGTTTTTACATTTGGGAGAAAATGTAGTAGTGCCTATAAAGGACATTATAGGTATTTTTGACATGGAAACTACTATGTATAGCTCGGACACTATTCAATTTTTAAGAATGGCTGAAGAAGATGGTTTTGTAGAGCGGATAACAAAAAATATCGCTAAATCTTTTGTTATTGCTGAGGTAGATAAAAAAAGTAAAATATACCTATCGCCAATATCATCGCAAACACTATGCAAAAGAACAGAAACTGTATATTATGCGCTGTAGATTAGATTAGGAGGATATACATGGAAATAAATAATGGTTATGACGAGAGTCAAATACAAGTACTTGAAGGATTAGAAGCAGTAAGAAAAAGACCTGGTATGTATATAGGTAGCACTAGTATTCGTGGGCTACATCATCTGGTTTATGAAATTGTAGATAATAGTATAGATGAGGCAATGGCAGGGTTTTGTAAAAACATTGATGTATTTATACACCCAGACAATTCTGTAACTGTTATAGATGATGGACGTGGTATGCCCGTAGGAATACATCATAAAATGAAAATACCTACTGTAGAGGTTATAATGACTGTACTCCATGCAGGTGGGAAATTTGGTGGTGGAGCTTATAAAGTATCAGGTGGTCTTCATGGTGTTGGAGCATCTGTAGTTAATGCACTGTCTGAAATTTGTGAAGTTGAAGTTAAAGTTGATGGTGAAATATGGAAACAAACATTTTCAAAGGGGAAAACTACTAGTACACTAGTGAATATAGGAAAAACAGAGGAACATGGAACAAAAATTTTCTTCATTCCTGATGCAACAATTTTTGAGGAAATTGATTTTGATTATGAAACAGTATCTCAGAGACTTCGCGAACTTGCTTTTTTAAATAAAGGTATAAGAATAACACTTACAGACGAGAGAGAAGATAAAAAACAAGAATTTTTATACGAAGGTGGAATAAAATCCTTTGTAGATTATCTAAACAGAAATAAAGGGAAAATCCACGATACTATATACATTGAAGGACGTAAAGATGAATATATTGTTGAGATAGCATTGCAATACAACGATACATACACAGAAAATTTATTTTCTTTTGCTAATAATATAGATACAGTAGAAGGTGGAACTCACCTAGTTGGTTTTAAGACCGCTTTAACAAGAATAGTAAATGATTATGCTAAAAAATTTGGTTTCTTAAAAGAAAATGATAAAAATCTATCTGGTGAAGACGTACGAGAAGGTCTTACAGCAGTAATATCTATAAAACTTACGGATCCTCAATTTGAAGGTCAAACAAAAACTAAACTTGGAAATAGTGAAGTAAGAGGCATAGTTGATGGCATAGTTGGTGAGGCTATTAGCAATGTTCTAGAGGAAAATCCAGAGCTTGGTAAAAAAATAATAGACAAATCATTGAACGCCGCTAGAGCCCGCGATGCAGCAAAAAAAGCAAGAGAACTTACAAGAAGAAAATCAATACTTGAAAGTACTACTCTTCCTGGGAAATTATCCGATTGTGCTTCAAAAGATCCTATGGAATGTGAAATATACCTTGTCGAGGGAGACTCAGCTGGTGGCTCTGCAAAGCAAGGCAGAGATAGAAAATTTCAAGCTATACTTCCTCTTAAAGGAAAAATAATGAATGTTGAAAAGCAAAGAATTGATAAGATGCTGGCATCACTCGAAATTAGAGCTATGATAACCGCATTTGGTGCTGGTATAGGAAAAGATTTTGATGTAAAAAAAATAAGGTACGATCGTGTTATTATTATGACAGATGCGGACGTAGATGGAGCGCATATTAGAACACTACTACTAACGTTCTTCTATAGATACATGAAAGAATTAGTAGAAGGAGGGCACGTATATGTAGCTCAACCTCCACTATATAAGGTTTCTAAGGGTAAGAAAGATCATTATGTATATTCTGATCCAGAGTTAAAAAATTATCTCCTTGAAATCGGTGGAAAAGATAATAACACTGATATCCAAAGATACAAAGGTCTTGGAGAAATGGATGCACATCAACTTTGGGATACAACAATGAATCCAGAGGAGCGAGTTCTGCTTCAGGTCCATGTAGAGGATGCAATGGCAGCAGATGAGATATTTACTATTCTTATGGGCGATAAAGTAGAACCTCGTAGAGAGTTTATACAAGAAAATGCTAAGAAAGTTCTTAACTTAGATATATAGTAGGTTAGTGTAATTACCCAAACACATGCAAAAATCTTTTATTGTTTTTCATGCGTTGTTAAAATATATTGTTTGAAGAGGTGTAACAGATGAATAATCAGGGAAAAATTAAACCTATTGATATACGGTCCGAAATGAAAAAATCCTATATAGATTATGCTATGAGTGTTATTG
Source organism: Clostridium estertheticum (assembly GCF_011065935.2). Lineage (NCBI taxonomy): Bacteria > Bacillati > Bacillota > Clostridia > Eubacteriales > Clostridiaceae > Clostridium > Clostridium estertheticum. Next base: position 6,345 of record NZ_JAAMNH020000001.1, read on the forward strand.
TAAGTCGTGCTCTTCCAGATGTACGGGATGGTCTTAAACCTGTTCATAGAAGAATATTATTCTCTATGCATGAACTAGGATTAACACCAGAAAAGGGATATAGAAAGTGTGCAAGAATTGTTGGAGACGTTTTAGGTAAGTATCACCCACATGGCGATACTGCAGTATATGGCGCATTAGTTAGAATGGCTCAAGATTTCTCTCAAAGATGTATTTTGGTTGATGGTCATGGTAATTTCGGTTCTGTAGATGGTGATGGGGCAGCTGCCATGAGATATACAGAAGCTAAAATGAGTAAAATTACAACACAGATGCTCCGTGATATTAATAAAGAGACAGTAGATTTTATTCCTAACTTCGATGGAGAAGAAAAAGAGCCCTCAGTGCTACCATCAAGATTTCCTAATCTTTTAGTTAATGGATCAACAGGTATCGCCGTAGGTATGGCAACAAATATACCTCCACATAATTTAATAGAAATTGTAGATGGAGTACTCATGGTTATTGATGACTCAGAAGTTACTATAAGTGATTTGATGACAAAAATAAAAGGACCAGATTTTCCTACAGCAGGAATTATTCTAGGAAGAGCAGGAATAAAAAGTGCTTATGAAACAGGAAGAGGAAGAATCCTAGTAAGGGCTAAAACAGATATTGAAGAGAATAAAGGCAGAAATTCAATAATAGTAACAGAATTACCTTATCAAGTTAATAAAGCAAAACTTATAGAAGGTATTGCAGATTTAGTAAAAGACAAGAAAATAGATGGAATATCAGACCTTAGAGATGAGTCTGATAGAGAAGGTATGAGAATTGTTATAGAACTAAAAAGAGATGCAAACCCTAATATAGTATTAAATAGGCTATTTAAACATACCAGGATGCAAGATACTTTTGGAGTTATAATGATAGCTCTTGTAAATGGAGAACCACAAACATTAAATTTAAAACAGTGTTTAGTTCATTATTTAGAACATCAAAAAGAGGTAGTAAGAAGAAGAACTCAATTTGATTTAGATAAGGCACTAGCTAGAGCTCATATCTTAGAAGGTATGAAAATTGCACTAGACCACATTGATGAGGTAATTCGTTTAATAAGAGCATCTAAAAGCATCAGTGAAGCTAAAGAAAGTTTAATGAATGCGTTTGAACTATCAGAAAAACAAGCTGTTGCTATTGTTGAAATGAGACTTGGAAGGTTAACAGGTCTTGAAAGAGATAAGATTGAAGATGAGTATAACGAAATAATGAAAACTGTTAATTATTTAAAAGGAATATTAGCAGATGAAATGGTATTACTTAACATAATTAAAGATGAGCTTATAGAAATTAGAAATAAATATGGTGATACTAGAAGAACAGCAATAGAAAAAAATCCATATAGCATAGATGAGGAAGATTTAATTCAAGAGACAGATGTTGTAATAACTCTAACTCATGCAGGTTATATAAAGAGACTTCCAGCTGACACTTATAGTGCTCAAAAAAGAGGGGGTAGAGGTATACAAGGTGTTACTACAAAAGAAGATGACTTTGTAGAACATATATTTATAACCTCCACTCATAATAATCTACTGCTATTTACAAACAAAGGAAAAGCATTTAGATTAAAGGCATATGAAATTCCAGAAGGTGGAAGAACAGCTAAGGGAACAAACTTAGTAAATATTATACCACTGGCCAATGACGATAAAATTCAAGCTGTTATATCTCTTAAAGAATTTACAGAGGATAATTATCTTATAATGGGAACCAAGCATGGTTTAATTAAGAAAACATCCCTTGATAAATATTCTTCTATAAGGAAGAATGGCTTAAATGCAATAAATTTAAGAGAAGATGATGAATTAATCGGAGCTGCAATAACTACAGGAGATAGCGAAATGCTATTTGCTACAAGAAATGGTTATTCCATAAGATTTAGTGAAAAAGATGTAAGAGGTATGGGAAGAACCGCAACTGGAGTTAAGGCCTTAACACTTCGACAAGATGACATTGTAGTGGCTATGAATATTGCTAAACCTGAAGAAGAACTTTTAGTTATAAGTGAAAATGGTTTTGGAAAAAGAACCGTAGTTTCACAATACTCACTTCAGCACAGAGGTGGTAAAGGAGTAATAACTTATAAGGTATCAGAGAAAACAGGAAAGCTTGTAGGTGCTAGAATAGTAAAAGACGGAGACGAAATGATACTTATAAACAGTAATGGTATTGTTATAAGATTAAATGTATCCGGAATATCGACTACAAGTAGAAATACTATGGGAGTTACTTTAATGAAGAATGGCGAAGGTGATAATATCGTTGCTATTGCTAAAATAAATTGTAGTGATGAAAGTATTTCAGATGAAGATTCTTGTAAATTGCAGAATTCATTACTAGAAGAATTCGAAGAAAATCCACTTAATGAAGAGAATGAATTAGATACAACTGATGAAACAAATGATTATACAGATTATGAAACGGAAGACGATACAGAAAACAAAACAGAAGATAATACAGAAGATTAACTTGTAATATTAAAGTACTTATCCCAAATTATTTGGGATAAGTACTTTTTTTAGTATATAATGAACCTAGTGTATCTCAAGCAGTAAACTAGAGAAAAATAAAGGTATATATAGAAAAATGATTATAATCTACTAAGGAATAGAGCTACTTAAAATACAGGATGGAATAGATTTGATACAATACTCCTTGTCGTCACGAGCGAGAAACAATAACAGTTTAATTTTAAAAGTTAGGTAATTTTCTAAGCTTAAAATAATGTTTTAAAAATAGAAAAATATATTGACAATTTGTGAATTAGATAGTAAAATTGTAGAAGTCGTCACATGATGATAAATAAAGTTGGTCTTTGAAAATTAAACAGAGAAATAGGTAAAATAGCGAAATAATATTTCGTTAGACCAGTTAATTACTTTAGATAAAAAAGTAATTTTAGTCGTAAGACTAAAAAGTATGTAATGAGCTTGCTAACCAGCTTAACAGTTGGCGCAGATTATTCATTTCAAATAAAAAGTGTAAACTTTTAAATTGAGAGTTTGATCCTGGCTCAGGACGAACGCTGGCGGCGTGCCTAACACATGCAAGTCGAGCGATGAAACCCTTCGGGGTGGATTAGCGGCGGACGGGTGAGTAACACGTGGGTAACCTGCCTCAAAGAGGGGAATAGCCTCCCGAAAGGGAGATTAATACCGCATAATATGTTTTGGTCGCATGATTGAGACATCAAAGGATTCTCTTTAGAGTTTCCACTTTGAGATGGACCCGCGGCGCATTAGCTAGTTGGTGAGGTAACGGCCCACCAAGGCAACGATGCGTAGCCGACCTGAGAGGGTGATCGGCCACATTGGAACTGAGACACGGTCCAGACTCCTACGGGAGGCAGCAGTGGGGAATATTGCGCAATGGGGGAAACCCTGACGCAGCAACGCCGCGTGAATGATGAAGGCCTTCGGGTTGTAAAGTTCTGTCTTCTGGGACGATAATGACGGTACCAGAGGAGGAAGCCACGGCTAACTACGTGCCAGCAGCCGCGGTAATACGTAGGTGGCAAGCGTTGTCCGGATTTACTGGGCGTAAAGGATGCGTAGGCGGACATTTAAGTCAGATGTGAAATACCCGAGCTTAACTTGGGTGCTGCATTTGAAACTGGGTGTCTAGAGTGCAGGAGAGGTAAGTGGAATTCCTAGTGTAGCGGTGAAATGCGTAGAGATTAGGAAGAACACCAGTGGCGAAGGCGACTTACTGGACTGTAACTGACGCTGAGGCATGAAAGCGTGGGGAGCAAACAGGATTAGATACCCTGGTAGTCCACGCCGTAAACGATGAATACTAGGTGTCGGGGGTCGAACCTCGGTGCCGCAGTTAACACAATAAGTATTCCGCCTGGGGAGTACGATCGCAAGATTAAAACTCAAAGGAATTGACGGGGGCCCGCACAAGCAGCGGAGCATGTGGTTTAATTCGAAGCAACGCGAAGAACCTTACCTAGACTTGACATCCCCTGCATAACCCAGAGATGGGCGAAGTCCTTCGGGACAGGGTGACAGGTGGTGCATGGTTGTCGTCAGCTCGTGTCGTGAGATGTTGGGTTAAGTCCCGCAACGAGCGCAACCCTTATCATTAGTTGCTACCATTAAGTTGAGCACTCTAGTGAGACTGCCCGGGTTAACCGGGAGGAAGGTGGGGATGACGTCAAATCATCATGCCCCTTATGTCTAGGGCTACACACGTGCTACAATGGTGAGTACAAAGAGATGCAAGACCGCAAGGTGGAGCCAAACTCAAAAACTCATCCCAGTTCGGATTGTAGGCTGCAACTCGCCTACATGAAGCCGGAGTTGCTAGTAATCGCGAATCAGCATGTCGCGGTGAATACGTTCCCGGGCCTTGTACACACCGCCCGTCACACCATGAGAGTTGGTAACACCCGAAGTCCGTGAGGTAACCGTAAGGAGCCAGCGGCCGAAGGTGGGATTGATGATTGGGGTGAAGTCGTAACAAGGTAGCCGTAGGAGAACCTGCGGCTGGATCACCTCCTTTCTAGGGAGTAGATGCAAAGACTTCGGTCAATGCAAAACATCTACTGTAATTACTCGTAACCTATTCTCTGTTTAATTTTGAGAGACTAATTTTAGTTAACTCTTTGGAGTTAACTAAAAATTTAATCTTTCTAAAAATGTTCTTTGAAAATTGCACAGTGAAATTAAAGTTGTTTTAATAAGTTAAAACTACGTAAGTAGTTAGATGGATTTAATACAATTTCGCAAAATTAATTAAACGTCTATGTAAATAGATAAGATTGTTTATGCAAATAGACAATAGATAAAGGTTAAGCTACAAAGGGCGCATGGCGAATGCCTTGGCACTAGGAGCCGAAGAAGGACGCGTTAAGCTGCGATAAGCTTTGGGTAGGCGCAAATAGCCTGTGATCCAAAGATTTCCGAATGGGGGAACCCACATAGTAACAACTATGTACTGCATACTGAATAAATAGGTATGCAGAGGTAGACCCGGGGAACTGAAACATCTAAGTACCCGGAGGAAGAGAAAGAAACATCGATTTCCTAAGTAGCGGCGAGCGAAAGGGAAAGAGCCCAAACCTAGGTCTTTGACCTAGGGGTTGAGGATAGATCATAAATACTGCAATTCCTTAATTGAAGATAGCTGGAAAGCTGCTCCGCAGAAGGTAATAGGCCTGTAAATGAAAAGGAAAAACAGTCAGATCTAATCCAGAGTACCACGAGACACGTGAAACCTTGTGGGAAGCAGGGAGGACCACCTCCCAAGGCTAAATACTACCTAGTGACCGATAGTGAAGAAGTACCGTGAGGGAAAGGTGAAAAGAACCCCGGAAGGGGAGTGAAATAGAACCTGAAACCGTGTGCCTACAACCGGTCGGAGCACTTTATATGTGTGACGGCGTGCTTTTTGTAGAACGAGCCAACGAGTTACGATATGTAGCGAGGTTAAGTACTTAAGGTACGGAGCCGAAGGGAAACCAAGTCTGAATAGGGCGTATAGTTGCATGTCGTAGACCCGAAACCGGGTGACCTATCCATGGCCAGGATGAAGCGGAAGTAAAATTCCGTGGAGGTCCGAACCACGTTGGTGTTGAAAAACCATGGGATGAGCTGTGGATAGCGGAGAAATTCCAATCGAACTCGGAGATAGCTGGTTCTCCTCGAAATAGCTTTAGGGCTAGCGTCGATTAATTGAGTAATGGAGGTAGAGCACTGAATGAGCTAGGGGCTGACAACAGTTACTGAACTCTATCAAACTCCGAATGCCATATACTTTTATTTCGGCAGTCAGACTGCGAATGATAAGATCCGTAGTCAAAAGGGAAACAGCCCAGACCATCAGCTAAGGTCCCAAAGTGTAAGTTAAGTGGAAAAGGATGTGGGATTTCTAAGACAACTAGGATGTTGGCTCAGAAGCAGCCACTCATTCAAAGAGTGCGTAATAGCTCACTAGTCAAGAGATCCTGCGCCGAAGATGTCCGGGGCTAAAACTTACCACCGAAGCTATGGGTGTACACTATGTGTACGCGGTAGAGGAGCTTTCTGTACTGGCTGAAGTCATACCGTAAGGAGTGGTGGACGGTACAGAAGTGAGAATGTTGGCATAAGTAGCGAGAGTTAAGTGAGAATCTTAACGGTCGAAAACCTAAGGTTTCCTGAGGAAGGCTCGTCCTCTCAGGGTTAGTCGGGACCTAAGCCGAGGCCGAAAGGCGTAGGTGATGGACAATCGGTTGATATTCCGATACCACCAATGGACGTTATTAGAAATGGGATGACGCAGGAGGATAAGATGTGCACACTATTGGATGTGTGTCTAAGCATTTAGGCGGAGCAAGCAGGCAAATCCGTTTGCTCTTAACGCTGAGATGTGATGGGGAAGGGAATTTATTCCTGAAGTATCTGATTCCACGCTGCCAAGAAAAGTCTCTATCGAGGATATTGGTGCCCGTACCGCAAACCGACACAGGTAGGTGAGGAGAGAATCCTAAGACCATCGGAAGAATTGCTGTTAAGGAACTCGGCAAATTGACCCCGTAACTTCGGGAGAAGGGGTGCCTACGAAAGTAGGTCGCAGAGAATAGGCCCAAGCAACTGTTTAGCAAAAACACAGGTCTCTGCTAAAGCGAAAGCTGATGTATAGGGGCTGACGCCTGCCCGGTGCTGGAAGGTTAAGGGGATTACTTAGCGCAAGCGAAGGTATGAACTTAAGCCCCAGTAAACGGCGGCCGTAACTATAACGGTCCTAAGGTAGCGAAATTCCTTGTCGGGTAAGTTCCGACCCGCACGAATGGCGTAATGATTTGGGCACTGTCTCAACAGCACATCCGGCGAAATTGTAGTGCCAGTGAAGATGCTGGCTACCCGCGATTGGACGGAAAGACCCCGTAGAGCTTTACTGTAGCTTAGCATTGAATTTCGGTATTGTCTGTACAGGATAGGTGGGAGACTGAGAAACATGGGCGTCAGCCTGTGTGGAGTCATCCTTGGGATACCACCCTGACAGTACTGAGGTTCTAACTGGAGGCCATGAATCTGGTCACAGGACATTGTTAGGTGGGCAGTTTGACTGGGGCGGTCGCCTCCAAAAAAGTAACGGAGGCGCTCAAAGGTTCCCTCAGCGCGGTTGGAAATCGCGCGAAGAGTGCAAAGGCAGAAGGGAGCCTGACTGCGACACCTACAAGTGGAGCAGGGACGAAAGTCGGACTTAGTGATCCGGTGGTACCTCGTGGGAGGGCCATCGCTCAACGGATAAAAGCTACCTCGGGGATAACAGGCTGATCTCCCCCAAGAGTCCACATCGACGGGGAGGTTTGGCACCTCGATGTCGGCTCGTCGCATCCTGGGGCTGAAGTAGGTCCCAAGGGTTGGGCTGTTCGCCCATTAAAGCGGCACGCGAGCTGGGTTCAGAACGTCGTGAGACAGTTCGGTCCCTATCCGTCGCGGGCGTAGGAAATTTGAAGGGAGCTGTCCTTAGTACGAGAGGACCGGGATGGACAAACCTCTGGTGCACCAGTTGTCACGCCAGTGGCATCGCTGGGTAGCTATGTTTGGAAGGGATAAACGCTGAAAGCATCTAAGCGTGAAGCCCACCCTGAGATGAGATTTCCCATAACTCGTGCGTAAGCACGGTGTTAGTAAGACTCCTGGAAGAACACCAGGTTGATAGGTTAGAGGTGTAAGCATGGTAACATGTTCAGCTGACTAATACTAATAAGTCGAGGGCTTGACCTTAATATATATATGAAGCGAAAAATTTCACTGTGCAATTTTGAGAGAATATCTCATAAAGTGTATTGACAAGTTAGCTATAGCTTGATATACTCTTATAGTAAGGTTAATACCTTATAAATCTGGTGATTATGGCATGAAGGTAACACCCGTTCCCATACCGAACACGAAGGTTAAGCTTCAATGCGCTAATGGTACTGCAGGGGCAACCTTGTGGGAGAGTAGGTCGTCGCCAGGTAAATGTATGGATCTTTAGCTCAGTTGGTTAGAGCTACCGGCTCATAACCGGTCGGTCCGGGGTTCGAATCCCTGAAGGTCCACCATACGGGGATATAGCTCAGCTGGGAGAGCACCTGCCTTGCACGCAGGGGGTCAAGGGTTCGATTCCCTTTATCTCCACCAAAAAACAGTCCAATACGGACTGTTTTTTATTTTGTCAGAAATTAATTTGAAATTAAATTTTTTATGGATTTATTACATAAAAAGTATTACAATATAACAGTAATAATATATAAGTAATATAAATATGAAAGGGGTTTGATGATGTCACTTTATAGAGTAAAACAGTTTTACAGGTCAATGGTTTCTAAAATTAATGATGAGGATATAGATTTTCTTAGAATGTATTTAGAGGTTTATGAATTGCAGTTATTCCATCAATTACCTACTTATGAGCAAAAACACTGTATAAATGTAGCTAGGGATGTAAAATCCACTTGTAATCAAAGAGTGTTACAATCAAAATATTTGATAAAAGTTGCACTGTTACATGATATAGGTAAAATATATAGTAATATGAATCCAATAGATAAATCTATAATGGTTATAATGCATAATATAACAAATGGAAGAATTGAATCACATAAAAAGAACAAAAATGTTAATATGTACTATAATCATGGAGATATAGGATATAATTTATTAAGAAAGTATGGTTATGATGATAGGTTTTTGTTTTTAGTGAAAAATCATCATAACAATAACATAACTGAGGATACAGAATTAGACTTATTAAAAGAATGTGATAATAGAAATTAAGAAGCTAGCATATAGTTTCTTTTTTTATTGCCATAATTTATTACTGTAATAAAGTATTTCTAATAATATATAAAAAGTGTTAGAATATAATTAATACAAAAATCTGGAGGATAAAATGAATTCAAAGCAAAGAAGAGAATATATTAAAAATTTACTAATTAACAATAACGCTACATATAAAGGTCAGTTCTTAGCAGAGGAATTAGGAGTTACAAGACAAGTTATAGTAAAGGATATTGCAATTACAAGAGCAGAGGGATTAAATATAATTGCAACGCCTGAAGGCTATTTAATACCTAATGAAGAAAGTAATTATGTGAGAAGAGTAATAGCGGTAGCACATGGCAAGGAAGATATATATAATGAGCTAGAATGTATTGTTAAATTTGGTGGAATAGTAGAGGATGTAACAGTAGAACACTCTTTATACGGCGAAATAAGAGCAATGCTCATGATAAAAACTCTAATGGATATTGAAAAATTTACAAATAAATTTAAAGAATTTAATGCGCAGCCACTATCTGCACTAACTAATGGAGTACATTTGCATACTATAAAAGCAGATAATGAGGAAATTATAGAGTGTATTATAAAAGAATTAAAAGATAAAAATTATTTGATTTCTGATTAACACACCTGTAGATAATATTATTTAAATTAACCATCAAATAAAATAAAAAACCAAGGAGTAGAATTATGGAAAACGTTGCACTTTTAAAATGTATGGAATATGATGTTGATTTAATAGAAGAAAAGTTACGACAGGGTTTTGAATTACTTGGTGGACATGATTTTTTAATGGAATTAATACCAAAGGATAGTGTGGTACTTTTAAAGCCTAATATGTTAAGCATTGAAAATAAAGAATCACCGGTAGTAACTCATTATGCTGTTTTTGAAGCAGTTATTAGAATTATAAGAGAATATTCTAATGATATCAGCTTTGGAGATTCACCTGGTTTTGGAGATTCAAGAAAGGCAGCAGAACGATCTGGTCTTATGGAAGTGGCTGATAGATATGGAGTTAAATTTGAAGATTTTAAAGAATCTGTTCATGTTAAATTGGATAATTCTATTTTATGTAAATCTTGGAACATAGCAAAAGCTGCTTATGATGCAGATGTTGTAATATCATTGCCAAAACTTAAAACGCATGCTATGGCTTATTATACAGGGGCTGTAAAAAATCAGTTTGGTTGTATACCAGGAACGCAAAAGGCGACTTGGCATACAAGAATGCCTGATGCAAATAATTTTTGTAAAATGCTACTAGATTTAAATACAGCCGTTGGAACTAATTTTGCTATTTTAGACGGTATAATTGCCATGGAAGGTAATGGACCTAAAAGTGGGGATCCACATAAAATGAATACACTAATTATGGGAAAGTGTTTAACAGCGGTGGATTCTGTTGCAGTTAGGCTTATAGGATATGATAACCCTTTGGATACACCTGTTTTAAAAGAGGCATATGATAGTAAATGGGGAGCAGTACTTCCAGGTGATATAAATATACTTGGTGAAGAATTAGAAGTTATGAAAGCTAAAAATTTTGTGCTTTGTAGAAAGGGCGGTAATTTCTATTTTATAAATCCAAGAGTAACTAATTTTCTAAGAGGAATGATAGCACCAACTCCTACACTTATTAAAGATAGATGTATAGGGTGTGGTAGGTGTGCAGAGGTATGTCCAGAAAATCCACCAGTAATTGAGATGGTGAAAAAAGGAGGTATATTAAATCCTAAATGGAATATGCATGAATGTATAAGATGTTTTTGTTGTCAGGAATTATGCCCAGTTGGTGCAATTGAAACAAAATATTCGAATTTAGGTAAATTACTAAAACTTGATAAGAGGTGATTCTTATAAAAAAGAATAAGGCCATAGCTATTATATTGGGAATAATATTAGTGGTTGTAGCTTTCTTAGGTAATATAGTTAACTTACTTATAAATATACAATGGTTTAATGAAGTTAAGTATTTATCAGTATATTTTACTAAATTAACATGGATATTAAAATTAATGGTGCCCACATTTGTAGTGAGTTATATTGCAATATGGACATATTACAAATATTTTAAAAGTAGTATTGTAAGATGGAAAAATGTGATTGAAGTGAATAAAAACAAACAAAAGTTGGAACATAAAATTAGTATTTTAATAAATATTATAATTTCTTTTATAATATCCATAAGTTTTGCCTCAAATTATTGGTATAAAATACTCCAATTTGTAAATGCTACAAGATTCAATGAAGTGGACCCATTATTTAAAAAAGACATTTCCTTTTATATTTTCAAACTTCCATTAATTGAATCATTATATCGAACATTTATAACATTTCTAGTATTGCTTGTAATTATTACGGTAATAACATATCTTATCCTAATTACAAAGGATCATTTATTAAATTCAAATAAAGGAGATAAGTTCTCCAAGTTTAAAAGTTTTAAAAGTGGAATAACTAAATTTGAAGGAAGACAATTGGCCATAGTATCCTCACTAATACTACTTCTAGTATCTTTGGGATATTTAATAAAATCCTGGAATTTAGTATACTCATCAAGAGGAATAGTTTTTGGAGCAAGCTATACAGATGTACATGTAACATTAAGGTTTTATCAAATAATAGCAGTATCATCTTTTATTGCAGCAATAATTACTTTTATAAGCATTATAACATATAAATCAAAACCAATGATTATATCTATTATTATAATTGTTGTACTAATTTTCGGAGAAAATATAGCATCAACTTCAGTTCAAAAATTTGAAGTTCAGTCAAATGAAAAAACCGTAGAAAAACCATATATTCAATATAATATAGATAGTACAAGAAAAGCTTTTAATCTTGCTAATATACAAGAAATTCCCTTTGAAATAAATAATGATATAACTAAAGAGGATATTGATTTAAATAAAGATACCATAGATAATATAAAAATAAACTCTTTTAAACCAGCATTAGAATTTTATAATCAATTTCAATATATGAGATTTTACTATGGCTTTAATGATTTAGATATTGACAGATATAATATCAATGGAAAGTACACTCAGGTCTTTATTGCACCAAGAGAAATTGAGTTAGAGTCATTAAAAGACAACTCAAATACCTGGCAAAATAGACATCTAGTTTACACTCATGGTTATGGTGTAGTTATGAGTAAAGTAAATTCCGTAACAAGTGAAGGTCAACCAGATTTCATAATTAATAATATACCACTAGAGAACAAAACAAGTGTAAAATTAGATGATCCTAGAATATATTATGGTGAAAGCACCAATGATTATAGTATAGTTAATACAAAAATTGGAGAATTAGATTACCCTAAGGGCGAAGAAAACCAGATGAATAGCTACGGAGGAAATGCTGGTATAAAGATGAGCCTAGCAAATAGAATTTTATTTGCAATAAATAAAAAAAGCACTAAGTTTTTATTATCTAATGATATAACTTCTAATAGTAAGATATTAATCAATAGAAATATAGTTGAAAGAGTAAGTAAAATTGCTCCATTTTTAACATTTGATAGTGATCCATACATTGTAATAAATGATGGGAAATTATTCTGGATTATTGATGCATATACAACTTCAAATAAGTATCCGTTTTCACAGCCAGTGAAGGGTGTGAATTATATTAGAAACTCAATTAAAGTTGTTATTGATGCAGTAGATGGAACCCCTAAATTTTATATAGTTGATAAAAATGATCCTATAGCAAATAGTTATTTAAAGATATACCCAGAACTATTTATGAATTCAGAGTCAATTCCCAGTGGCATAAAAGGACATTTTAGGTATCCAGAAGACATATATAATTTACAATGTAATGTACTTGAAAAATACCACGTAACAGATCCAGGAGTATTTTATAGTGGGGATGATGCTTGGTCTATATCAACGAATCAAGAAAAAATTGAAGGAAAAAAAGAGGTAAGTGAAGCTTCTTACTTAATAATGAAATTGCCAAAGGAAATCAAGGAAGAAATGGTTTTACTTGAATACTTTAACACTAAAGGGCGAGACAATATGGTAGCCTTACTTGGAGCGAGGATGGATGCAGATAATTATGGAAAAATGGTTTTATATAAATTTCCACCAAAGCAGACAGTATATAGCCCAGTACTATTTAAACAAAAGATGAATCAAGATACAATAATATCCAAAGAATTATCACTTTGGAATACACAAGGCTCAGAAGTTCAATTTGGAGAAACCACAATTATACCAATTAAAAATTCATTGCTTTATGTAGAACCTATGTATTTAAGAGCTAAAGGGGAAAAAAGTATACCAGAGATGAAAAAGATTGTAGTGTCCTATGGTGATAAAATTATTTTAGCTGACAATATAGAGTCAGCACTCCAGCAGATATTTAACTATACAGATAAAAATAATACATCAAAATCTGAAGATAATCCAAATATAAATGCAATGACACTTGAAAATATAAGAATTGCTAAAGATTTATATAACAAGGCGTTGGAAGCACAAAAGAATGGAAATTGGGTCGAATATGGAACCTTTATAAAGCAGTTGGGTGATATATTAGATAAAATAAGTAAGTAAAATATATCAAGATTTATTTACCATAATGGAGCTATATTAAATAAATCATGAGTTTTTCACATGATTTATATTACACTATACCAGCATAAAATGATAACTTAGGGCATATATACTTATATGTCCTTATTTTTATGGTATAATTTCATTTACTTTATGTACAAATGTATATAATGCAATAAATATTGTATAAAACAAAGGAATTTGAAATAAAATGTCGAATAACATTACATATAAGAGAAAATGGTAGTATGAGGGATATGAGGGGTATATTATGAAATATATAAATAATAATTTGTATAGGGATGGTAAAAATTCATTATGTATAGGTACTGATGTTTTAAATATCAATAATTTACCTAAGATAATTAAAAAATATATTTCAGATGCTCTTCTAAATGGAGAAAAAATTATATTTTTTACAGATGACATTTTTTATAAAGATATTGAAAAAAATTTTAGTAGCCAGGAACAATTCATAAGGCATAATATAAATACGGGTAATTTTAAAATAAAAACATACAATATTACTGCCTTTGATTATGACTATAAGGAATTTTTAGACATTATCGATATTATTTCTGTTGTTAAACAAAACTTGAGAATAATATGGGATTTTAAAAATGTAATTAAAAGAGTTGGCAAATTAGAAGCTGTAATTAAGTGCGTTGAAAAAATAATAGAATGCTCAAAAGACAATGTTTCTAATATGGTTTACATTGATAATAGTGCCCATAACTTTAATAGATTAAATAGATTTAGTAATTTGTTTGGAAAACTAATTATCATAGATAGAAATAGAGAAATGGAATTTAGAAATAAAGATGAAATAGAAAAAGCAATATGGATGCTTCAGTCTAATTCACAATTAAAATATCAGAATAAAAATTTAGTTTTATTTAATGATGTTTTTTCAAATATTCCTAAAAGTACAGATGAGAATGAATTTAAGAAAATTATAATGAGTAAAATTAAGGATGTATGTGATGTAGATTTTTGTATTTTGCACAGTTCTCTTAAAGAACAAGAAAATATAATAGCTATGGATAGTTATTATGGCATAACGAAAAAGCATAAGTACTACTTAATTAACGATGCAGAAATAATTCAGTATCTTAATAAATTCAATGAAATTGTATTAAATAGTAATGTAGATATATTATTGAATGTAAGTGAAATAGTTGACTCAAAATTAGTAGATAAATTCAAATTAATAGGTATAGTAAGTTATATGGCTATTGCTGTAGAGTATTACGATGTAGCAAAAGGGGTAATATGGATAGGTAGATATGAAAATAATAGAGAATTATCTAAAAACAACATAGAGCACTTAAGATCAATATGTAAAACAGCATTTTATTTGATTCAGGAGCAAAAAAGATTTTCCGATATGCAGAATAGACTAATACAAAACGAAAAACTGAAAGCTATGGGTGAAATGGCTGCAGGAATAACTCATGATATTAATAACATACTTACACCAATTTTAGGTTCTGTTCAACTTTTAAAGGATACAATTCAGGAAAAGGAAAATTTCAAGCTACTTAGTGTTATTGAAATTTGTGCCTATGATGGAATGAATATAACTAACAAGGTTAAAAGATTAACTAAAAAATACAATGATGACGATATTCAAACCTTTAGTATAGATGGCGCAATCTCGGACGCCATAGATTTGACTAAAAGCAAGTGGTTAACAGAAAGTGTTTTTAAAGGGATAAAAATAAACATAATTAAATCATTAAAATCTAATGAAAAAGTACAAGGAAATATAACAGAAATAAGAGAGGTATTTATAAACATAATAGCAAATGCCATAGATGCTATGCCTAGTGGTGGTAAAATAGAGGTTATTACAAAGAATAAAGCAAGTAAGGTTATAGTGGAAATAAGAGATAATGGAATTGGAATGAGTAGTGATATTCAAAAGAGAATATTTGAACCTTTCTTCACAACCAAAGGTAATAATGGTTCAGGGCTTGGACTGAGTATTTCTTATAATATAATACTTTCACATAAAGGTAGCATGAAAATTGAAAGTGAAGAAAATGTAGGAACCTCTTTTTTTGTTAAATTACCTATATGTGAAAATATAGTTAAAAGTTATGAGGAAGTTTCAAAGAATGTAATTGATTTTAAAGGAAATGTTCTTGTTATTGATGATCAAGAGCAAATAAGAAATGTTGTTTCTAGTATGATAAAGTCAATAGCAAAATGTAAAATAAAAACCTGTGGATGTGACAATTTAGATTCAGAGTTAAAAAGGAGAAAATATGATATAATTGTTTGTGATTTCACTATGCCGAGTATTAATGGATTACAAGTTGCACAAAAAGTTAAAGAAATAAGTAAGAGTACATATTTTTGCCTTATGACAGGTTGGGTGGGATCTTTTGAGGGTCAAGAAATGAATAATGTGGATTTTGTTTTAAATAAACCTATAAATAAAGATAGTTTAAAGCAAATGTTTTTCGATTATAATACAAACTATTAATGTTTTTTACACATATAGTGCCTCTTGTTATAAAAAAGGGTATAATAATAATGTAAAGAAATAAAGTTTTGTTTTATGTTGGAGGATTACGATGGATTATGATGTACTTATTTTGGGTGGAGGTATAATAGGCTGCGCTGTGGCTTATGAAATCTCAAAATACAATCTTAACATAGCAGTAATTGAAAAAGACTATGATATTGCTGATGATGTAGCATTAATAAACACTGCTATGATATATGATGGCGTTGAAAGTGAAGATACTATAACTTCAAAGCTTGAGCGAATGGGAAATAAAATGATGGATACTATAACCGCAAAATTTAATGTTCCTTTTAAAAGATGTGGTTCCCTAATAATTGCTCAAACTGATGAAGAGGTTTCAATGATTGAAAAAACATATAAAAGGGCAATAGACAGGGGTACCAAAGATGTATTAATTTTAGAATCTAAATATATATATGAAATGGAACCAAATTTAAACGTTCATATAAAAAAAGGACTATATTCTAAAAATACAGGTGTGGTTTGCCCATTTGACTTAGCGCTGGCTTATGGTGAGGTAGCATTTGATAATGGTGTTAAATTTAAATTAGAAGAAGAAGTAATAGACATTCAAGAGATATCAAAAGGATTTAGAGTTGTTACTAATAAAAATAAATTTACTTGCAAAATGGTAATAAATACAACTTCTTCAGAGAATTATAGTATAGTAAATGAAAAAAAACCCGATGTAAATGATAATAAAGGAATATTAAAATATATACTTTTAGATAACAATGAAAAACAAAGATTTTCGCATGCTTTATTTATGTTTAATGCTAAGGGTGAGCGTATCTACACACTTCCAACTATGGAGGGAGATACTGTTGCTGCTATTAGCACAAAAGAGGATGTTAGTTATACTGAAGTAGTAGATAGGGTATCTAAAATAACTAGTGGTGTAGATAACATGGATGTTAAAATGTTTTTGGATTGGCCTTTTTATGATGAACCCATGGTAATCGATGATAGTGGTATCGATAATGGACTTATTCAAATTAAGGGAAAACACTATGGTCAAATTACAATGACACCTGCTATAGCAAATATTGTATGTGAGAGTGTAGTGAGTAAGATGCAATGTAAGCTTAAAAAGGATTTTAATGATAAAAGAAGAGAATCCTATAAATTTAGGGAAATGGCTGATGAAGAAAGAGAAAGTATTATCAAGGTAGATAAAAAATATGGTAAAATAATATGTGCTTGCGAAAAAGTAACTGAAGGGGAAATAGTAGATGCTATACGGAGACCTCTTGGTGCAAGAACAGTAGAAGGAGTTAAGAGAAGAACTGGTGCTGCCTTTGGTAATTGTCAAGGAGCGCATTGTCTAAATAAAATTGTTTCTATTTTAGCAAGAGAAACCAATAAAAAAATGACGGAAATAGTTAAGGACTCAAAAAATTCTAATATTGTACTATGTAGAATAAAAGAATTTGATAGTATGTAGGAGATGAGTTTGTTTGATAGATGAAAATGCTTCCGATTTAAATGAAAATTATGCAGTATTAACAACCTTGGTTAGAGTAAAAGGTTCTGATTTATGTAATGTAGCTCCAGTAAAAAGTAGCAAGCCTATTGATAAGAAGTTATGGATTGAATGTTCGAAAGCTTTAAGCAGAATACACGTAGGTCCACCTTTGAAAATAGGAGATGTAGTATGTAAGAATATACTTAATACTGGGGTTGATATTATCTGCACAAAAAATATTGAATTAAATAATATTGAAGTAGATAACTAATAAAGATAATTTCACAATGGAGTGGGAGTCTTTCGTCCCTTTTTCATAGGGATGATGACTCTCTTTTTATATTCAAAAACAATTAAAAATCACAATTAAGATGTGAATATCAAATAAACAATAATAAGGAGGAATATTTATGTTAGATTTAAAAAGAATAAGAAATAATCCAGAAGAGATAAAAGCATTAATGGCAGATAGAGGGGAAAATTTTGATATATCAATAATTGATGAGGTTGTAGCTCTTGATAAAAGAAGAAGAGATATATTAATGGAGGTTGAAGAATTAAAAAACAGAAGAAATACTCAATCTGCACTCATACCAAAGCTTAAAAAAGATGGGCAAAATGTAGATGAAATCATGATTGAAATGAAAAAACTTTCAGATGAAATTAAAAATTTCGATGTTGAGCTATCTTTAGTGGATGAAAAAATTAAAAATATTATGCTACGAATTCCAAATATTCCAAATGAAAATGTACCAGAAGGTGATACAGAGGAAGATAATGTTGAAGTAAGAAGATGGGGACAGCCAAAAAACTTCGATTTTGAAACTAAAGCTCATTGGGATTTAGGAATAGACAATGATATTTTAGATTTCGAAAGAGGTGGAAAGATTACAGGTTCAAGATTCACAGTATATAAAGGCCAGGGAGCAAGACTTGAAAGAGCGCTAATAACTTACTTTTTAGATTGTCATGTAGATAAAAATGGATATACTGAAATATTACCTCCATATATGGTCAACAGACAAAGTATGATAGGAACGGGTCAATTACCTAAATTCGAAGAAGATGCCTTTAAAGTGGCTAATACGGACTATTTTTTAATACCTACAGCTGAGGTACCCGTTACAAACATCTATAGAGACGAAATATTAAATGGTCAAGATTTGCCTATAATGCATGTTGCTTATAGCGCATGTTTTAGGTCAGAAGCAGGCTCTGCAGGAAGAGATACTAGAGGACTTATAAGGCAACATCAATTTAATAAAGTAGAACTTCTTAAATTTACAAAGCCTGAGGATTCTTATGCAGAACTTGAAAAATTACTTGTAGATGCAGAGTCAGTATTACAAGGACTTGAGCTACCATATAGAATAGTTAAGATATGTAAAGGCGATTTAGGATTTACAGCCTCATTTAAATATGATATTGAAGTTTGGATGCCAAGTTATAACAAGTATGTTGAAATATCAAGCTGTAGTAACTTTGAGGACTACCAAGCTAGACGTGCAAATATAAGGTTCAAAGAGGATAAAAAAGATAAACCTAAGTATATACATACACTAAATGGATCAGGAGTAGCAATAGGAAGGGCCTTAGCTGCAGTACTTGAAAATTATCAAAATGCAGATGGATCAGTAACTATCCCAGAATCATTAGTTAAATATATGGGTGGAAAAACTATTATTTCAAAATAAATAATTAAGTAAATATATAGATTATTGTAAGTATAATTAAATAACTTCAATATTTAAAACTTAATCATCTTTCAAGAAATAACCAGTTTATTGTTTGGAAGATGATTAAGTTTTTTATTAATTATAAAACAAAAAACTTAATCATTTTATATTTTAATCTGAAATTGTATAAAACAAAGCAGAATTGCATAAAACAAACCACAATTATGTTGACAGAGAATATTTATGCTGATATAATAAAACTTGTCGCAAAGGTATGGAGGAATGGTCGAGTTGGTTTAAGGCACCAGTCTTGAAAACTGGCGTACGTGTGAGCGTACCGTGGGTTCGAACCCCACTTCCTCCTCCATTTTTTTATAATCACATGGTATAATCATATAAAATAAGGCCATGGAGAAATACTCAAGTGGCTGAAGAGGCGCCCCTGCTAAGGGTGTAGACCGGGTAACCGGTGCGAGGGTTCAAATCCCTCTTTCTCCGCCAGAGACATCTAACATTTGTTAGGTGTTTTTTTATTTTTTTAGTTATAAAATCAATAAAAATTAACAAATAAAAAAACAATAAAAATTAACAAATACATTGACAGGATATGTTTATGCTGATATAATAAAACTTGTCGTGGACATGGAGGAATGGTCGAGTTGGTTTAAGGCACCAGTCTTGAAAACTGGCGTACGTGTGAGCGTACCGTGGGTTCGAACCCCACTTCCTCCTCCACTTTTTTTTTTATAATCACATAATATAATCACATAAAATAAGGACATGGAGAAATACTCAAGTGGCTGAAGAGGCGCCCCTGCTAAGGGTGTAGACCGGGTAACCGGTGCGAGGGTTCAAATCCCTCTTTCTCCGCCAGAAACATCTAACATTTGTTAGGTGTTTTTTTTTACTTTTAAATAATTATCCTATTAAATTACAAAACGAATTCACAAATTATTGAATTAATGCTAAAAAAAAGGTATAATTATAGTATTAAAACTATATTATAATAATATTAACGTAATAGATAAGGAGAATATATGCTAAAAGGTAATAAAGTGTTACTCAGAAGTGTTGAAAGGCGAGATTTAAATATATTTTATGATATTTGGTGTGATGAAGAGGTTAGAAAGCTTGACGGTAATTTTGTATTACCTCCATCTAAAGAGGATATATTAAATAATTTTAATAAGTTTGTTAATATTGATAAAAAGTATATCAGCATTGTGAATGAAAAAGGAGTAGTTGTAGGTTATATAACTTATAAAGAAATTAGTGGATGCAAGAATGTGTATGTATTAGGTATAGTTATAGGTCAAAACTTTTGGAATAGAGGATATGGACAAGACTCAATAAAGGTATTGCTTAAATATTTATTCATGGATATGGCTGCACATAGAATAGAATTAGAAGTATTAGATTTTAATTTAAGAGCAATTCAGTGTTATAAAAAATGTGGTTTTATTGAAGAAGGAAAGAAAAGAAAGACTTGCTTTTCCTATGGAGATTATAGGGATATAATTATTATGGGAATTCTTAGAGATGAATTTATAAGTGGTAGCTTAAAATAAATCTTTACTCTTAATGTATAATGTGTTAGTATTGTAATGATGTTTATCCTATGCGTTGGTAGCTCAGTTGGATAGAGTAGCTGGCTACGAACCAGTTGGTCGCAGGTTCGACTCCTGTCCGACGCACCAAATAGTAAGGTTCTCATAGTAATATGAGGACTTTTTTTATTGGAAATAACACAACCGTAACACAACCCAGAGGGGAAACTATAAATTAATACAACAAATAACATGATAAAAAGTGAAGAAAAAGAAAATAGCCCTTTCAGGCTATAATGCAAATAAATCATTTAATTTGTCTACCGCTTTTATTTTTTCACTAGGCATTACATGAGTATAAATATCGGCAGTTATTTTAATATCAGAATGACCCAGTAAAATGGATACAGTTTTCAGTGGTACTTCCCTTTCAAATAGCCTTGTAGCAAAGGTATGCCTAAGACAGTGAAATTTTTTATGTTCTATTCCAGCACGTTTAAGAATCCTTTCATAACTTCTTTTTAAACTTCTTTCATCAGTAGGCTCTCCAATTTCATTTGGAAATACTAGATCATTATTCACATACAAGTCTTTAGCTTCTAACCTCTCTTTATAATGCATCATCATATGCTTTTTAAGTTCCTTGATTAAATTTGAGGGGATAGGTACTGTTCTAGCACTGTATTCTGTTTTAGGAAGCTGTTCAATAATTTTAGTTTTAGAACCTTCAACCTTTGTGCCTGATTTTAAATCTATTATAGCAACTTTTTTTAATGTTCTTCTTACTGTAAGCTCCATTCTTACCAAGTCAATATTAGCCCATTTAAGCCCCAGTAACTCTCCCAATCTTAAACCAGTACCAAGACCAAGTAAAAATACTACTCTTTGCCTATGCCCTTGTATAGCTTCTATGAATTTCAATTGTTCATCAAGTGTAAGTATTTGAATCTCACTTTTAGGTGCTATCTTTGGTAGAATTACATGGTTACAAGGATTTAAGAAAATATATTGTTCAGTAGTTGCCTGTGTTAAGGCAGCTTTAATTACTTTGTTCAAAGTTTTAATTGTATCTGGTGTTTTATTATTATCTCTTGTAAGTAAATTATAATATGACTGTAAATTATAAGCCTTTAAATCTTTTAGTTTAACCATTCCTATTTGAGTATTTTTAATATAGTTCCTGTATAATCCCTCATATTTACTTAGCGTAGAAGGTCTGATTTCATTAACCTTATATTCAAATAACCATGTTTTAAACCACTGCTGGAGAGTTAATTTCTCATCTGTACACAATGTGCCAATATTTAATTTTTGTTGGTACTCATCAGCCTTTTTCAATGTTTCTAGTTTAGTTTTTCCATAAAACTGTTTTCTTATAAGTTTCCCAGCATCATCTCGGCCTAGAGTGAATGTGCTAGAATGTGTGACATATCTAGGTCATATTTGTATAAATACATTAAACTTATAGAAGAAAGTCTTAAGTAATGGATAGACACGAACTGTTATCTAAGAAGTATATGGAGCTACAGAGCAATGAATGTAAATCAGCCTTCTCTTTTCTTATGTGGTGATCTTGGTCAATAGAGATAGTAGCAGTTGGTGGTGTTTTTGGTTTATATCGTTCAATATATTGTTTCAACGTATTTTATAGGAGTAATTTTTAGAATGAAAGGCTTTAAAAGAAAAAAACCTGCAGTAGAAGGGGTAAAGGTGAATTCTGTAGAAATAAAGTAAAGAGTAAGGGGTGAAAAACCTATCTCCAAAAAAATATTTATATTAAATGTCACAAGCATTAGAATTTGTGGCGTTTTCATTTACTACAAGCTAGGAAAAAAATGTGCAAGACCTACATCCTTGAATATAGGTTTTGCATATGAAATTAATAATTATTATAAATTTTTATAATTTTATACAAGACCATTATATTTATCTGAATCATATTTTAATAATAACTGTGTCAAATGCTCAGCATGGCCCTTCTCTTCATTAATTATCGAATATATTGCATACCTGACATCAGGATATGGAATGATAGCTAACATTTGTTCATAGAGAATTACAGCTTCAAATTCGCCTTTTATATCTTCTCTTATATTATTTAGTATAACCTGTTTATTGTAGTTAGGTGTAAATACTTGCATTGGTGATTTCGGACCTGATTTATCGGCTATATGTTCTTTATAACTTTTATATTGATTAGGGTCATATTTACGAAGCAATGTAAGCATCATGCCGTAGTGTTTTTTTTCATCTCCCATAATACTGTTCCAAGCTGCATTTATGTCTTCCATGTTTGAATTTGCAATGTGTTCGGCGTAACCATTTATGGCAATAATTTCAGCTATTAATATTTCCCTTAATTTATTTGTATCAAGTTTGGCAAAACCCTGTGGCTGGCCGTATCTGTTCGTGTAGCTCATTCTTATACCTCCAATATTTAATATTTTCGGCGTACTCAAATTAGTAGCCATAATATATTATTCCTCAAGGTTTAAATTGGTTCATTTTAATTAGAGAAACTAGAAAGTGTGCTCATTTAAGTGTGTATTCTGCACATAAAAGAAAATCTAATGAAATTTCTGATGAATTGATTAAAGAAGTGGATGAATTGCTTAATAATAGGAATAATAATAGGCGTGATGATAGGTTAGAAGATGATAGATTTAATAATAGGTGTAATAGGTGCCATAATGTTGACCCTAATAATGATTGGTGTCCTGGTTGTTCTAATCAAAGCTTTTGCAATAGCTTTAATGATGATGATGATGATGATGATGATGATTTTGACGGTCGTAATAGGTGTAATAGTTGCTCTAGACGTAATAGATGTGACCGTTGTAATAGATTTAGGTAGACAAGCAATTAATTTTCGATGAAAAAAAATAATTCGAAGTAATATAAAATTAAATAATACAAAACTCAACTATATAATTGAAAATTTCTTTTTTCATATTTAACACCTACCATTATAAGTATATTATTTTTCCTCAATTTAAGTAGCAAGCTCAATAATATAGTCCCCATCCTTATTCTAAGCTCGACTACTTTCAGTATACTGCAAATTTTAGCATTTTATATTTATTTCGCTTATAATATATATTTTATTTTTATTCACGATTTAACTGAGACCCCTTCACTTTTTTTATTTCAGCAAGGCATTCATGATAATTATAATAATTTAAAACTTACGCTATCATTAGCAAAAATAAAGTAATAATGTAATGTTATACCAAAATGTAAAATAATATGGTAATATATAATTGGAAATAATAATTTGCAATAGTAGTACAAATTTTTTGGAAGAGAGGATAAGTAGTATGGATAAGAGTAAAGGTAGACGAGCTATAATAATGGTATATTTTTCAATTGCTTTTTTATCGTTATTTATAATAGTGTTTAGTATTTATAGTTTGAATAAAGTATATAAAGAGTCTCGTTTTATAATTGAAAAAATACTTCCAATAAAGACACTTTCAACGGGTATTTTAACATCACTAATTTACCAGGAAACGGGAATTAGAGGTTATATTATCACAGAAAACAAAAGAAATTTAAGATCCTATTATTTGGGAATTAAACAAATAAAAGAATACCACAATTCTCTGGATAATTTACATGATACATCATTAGACGTTGTAGCTAGTGATAAACTTAGTAATCAGATGGGAGAAATTGAAAATTTTTTTGAGCAACAAATATTATTAGTCAATAATGGCAAATCACAAGAGGCAAAATTGAACATTAATAAAGGTGAAAATTTAATGGAAGAATTTAGTATAGCTGATAATAATTTAGTTTCTATAATTGACTTAGAGATAAATGATATACATAAAAAAGCGGTAAATACTCAAATAATTCACAAATACCTGTTGATTTTTATAGGTACTTTACTTGTTTTGGTTAATTTTATATTTATTAAATATATATCATATTATATGAATGAAGAAATTAATAAAAAAAATGAGTTGAATAAAGAATTACAAAAATTACTTGTTTCAGAAGACGAGTTTATTGCAAATATTTCACATGAACTTAAAACTCCATTAAATGTAATTTTCTCATCTGCACAGTTGTTTGAAATGTATTGCTATAATGGTTCATTGGACGACCGAAGGGAAAAAATTATCAAATACATTGATTCAATGAAACTAAATTCCTATAGGTTATCCAAACTTATAAATAATATAGTTGATTCATCAAAAATTAAAGCAGGTTTCTTTGAATTGCACTTGTCAAATAATAACATAACGGAGATTATAGAGGGAATAGTAATGTCAGTTATTGACTATAGTGATAGTAAAGGTTTAAATATTATTTTTGATACTGATATAGAAGAGAAAATAATTGGTTGTGACCCAGAAAAGATAGAGAGAATAGTATTAAATCTTATATCCAATGCAATTAAATTTTCAGATAAAGGTACAGAAATATGTGTTAATATTCAAGATAAAAATGAATTTGTTGAAATATCAGTTAGAGATAATGGAGTAGGCATTGATAGTAATCATAAAGATATGATTTTTGATAGATTTAAGCAGGTAAATAAATCTTTATCAAGAAATGCGGAAGGTACAGGTATAGGTTTAAGTTTAGTTAAGTCGATAGTAGAATTACATGGTGGAAAGATATTTGTTGAAAGTGAACTTGGTAAAGGGAGTAAATTTACTTTTACTCTTCCTTCCATAAAAGTAATGGAGGAAAGTACGTTACTTAATAGTAATTTGAAAAATAAAAACGAACGTATACAGTTGGAATTCTCTGATATTTATTCGTAATATTCGTAAATTACTATTGAAAACTTATACTATTATAAATTAACAGAATATTCTATAAGTGATAGTGAATTATATATTGATTTCTATTGTTATGATACATCCATCCCGAATTTTGGTATTTCCTAGTGGCTTTCTGATTTGTTTGATTTTAGGTATTCGAGGTGTTTTTTATTAAAAGGGAACATTTATGTGTTTATATAGAATTGTTTTATAAATTAATAAACATATGTTTGTGAAAGTGACTTCAAACAAACATATTGGTATTATAAAGAAAAGAAGTTGAGGGAGCATATAACATGAATATAGCTTATGTTAGAATATCAACCGTAGAGCAGAATGAAAGCATACAACTAGAAGGACTAAAAAAGTATGATATAGATAATTGGTTTAGTGAAAAGGTCAGTGCTAAAGATACAAACAGACCAGAGTTAAAAAGAATGATAGAGTTTGCTAGAAAAGACGATACAATATATATTCATAGCCTTGATAGGTTAGCCACGAGTACAAAGGACTTATCGGGTATAGTTGAGCAGCTACAAACAAAAGGTATACACCTAGTAAGCGGTAAAGAGAATATAGATACTAATACTGAAGCAGGTAAGTCAATGTTAACTATGATAGGGGTTTATTAATACATTTGAACGTGAGAACATGTTAGAAAGGCAACGTGAGGGTATTGCAATAGCAAAGAAATGTGCTATTTGTGGAGAGAAAATTGGTTTTTCATCAGGAAAGTTTATTTCAGAAAAATATGTGTGTAATACCTGTTATGAGTTAAATGAGAAAAAGAAGTTGAGCGAGCCACAAGAAGAGTATAATGATAGTGAATTAGTTATGGGTAAAGGGTTAAGTTACATGGCTGACGCATTTAAAAATGATAAGATCTTCAATTCGTCAATAAACAAAAAATAACAAAGTCTGAATATTTGGAGAAGTTTTCTTATGATATTTATAGATAAAGGAAACTAAAAAAAACTTGTAGAATATAACTATATAAATATAAAGTTTTTCTAAAGGATGTAGTTTTACAGGTAAAGAATTATATGACAGCATGAATTACTTTTATACTTCACAAACATATGAGTTAATTAGTGAGGGGGAGAATTATTTATGATCATATTAATTACAGGAGCTAATGGTCAGCTAGGTAGAGAATTAGCTAAGCAATATCATAAGAAAAAAGGCATTGATTTAATACTTACGGACGTATCAGATTTAGATATAACAAATGTAAATAGAGTAAATAGTTTTGTAAATGAAAACAAACCAGATGTAATTATCAACTGTGCTGCACTGACAGATGTGGAAAAGTGTGAGACAGAAATAGAAATGGCATATAAGATAAATACAATAGGACCTAAAAACCTAGCATCAGCTGCAAATCAAATCGGAGCTGAAATTATTCAAGTATCAACAGACTATGTTTTTGCAGGTAATGTTAATAAACCACTGACAGAGTTTGATGAAGTAAATCCACAATCCATTTATGGAAAAACAAAGCTTCAGGGAGAAATATTTGTTAAGAACCTTAATCCTAAGCATTATATAGTTAGAACTGCATGGCTTTACGGAGATGGAGATAATTTTGTAAAAAACATGTTAAATCTAAGCAAAACTAATAAAATATTAAAAGTAGTTAATGACCAAAAGGGCACACCTACAAGTACAGTTGATTTAAGTAAAGTTATAATAAAACTGGTAGAAGATAAGAATTATGGACTTTTTCATTGTACTTGCAAGGGAGAATGCACATGGTATGAATTCACTAAAGAAATATTTAGGCTTAAAGGTATTACTACAGAAGTTTCTCGTTGCAACACCAATGAATTTCCAAGGCCAGCAAAAAGACCTGAGTATTCAGTGCTTAGGAATTATATGTTAGAATTAACCACTGGGGATATAACTAGGAACTGGAAGGAAGCAATTGGCGAATATTTAAAATAAATTATTTTATGCACTAACTGTTGGTGTAACTACCGAGGTGTAGAAGAATTAAGGTGTACAAGAATAAATGCAAGTACCTCAATGTTTTGGGTACTTGCTATTTTTTTGATCTTAATTTCCACTATCTATTGAAGCGGCATACCTTCTGATAATTACATCTCTAATTCTAATCCATATGCTGGAATCGGTGAAAAGGAGTGATTGTATCCTTCATCAACTAACATCGTCCAATATAGGTCCTCGCGAAGGGCGCGTATTATTGAGTTATTTGCTGGGTAACAATATGATGGTGGGATTTCGTTTTCTCTAATCTTTATCCATTCACCTGTTACTATGTAGCGGTTTATCTTTGCGGCACAACTCTCATGATTTAACATTTTCGAATCAGTATCATATGCTATATTTACAATACAGAAAGCGACTCCGTTGTCCATAAATTTATCCCCGATTTTTAATTCATGCCCAGGTACCTCGACTGTTTTTCTTGTGTTATTATTAACCTTCGGATTATTTATATTTGCTTTCATGTTATTTTTCCGCCTTCCGATTAAATGTTTTTTTTTATTATTATGCTCTTACAGTTATATACTTGTCAATGTAAATTTCTGATATATAGATAAAATATATACTTAATTAAGAGATGTGTATATGGAATTGCATTCTATTTGTGAAAAGTGGGTTATGATTGCACTAAACAAGAACCTTGAAAACACTAAGTTTTCAAGGTTCTTGTTTGGTAATTTTAAGTACCTGATAGCTATTACAAATAAAGGCTTTACTGTTCAATATAGATAATTAAAAATAAAATATATAATTCTATTATAAAATGTGGAATTTTTTAGATACCACAAGCATATGATATCTTATAGCGTACGATTGGAGTATGCGATAGTTAATAGTCATTTTCCTTAAGAAAGTGGCTATTTTTTTAGTTTTTTGTAAAGATATATTATAGTATCTTTTAATTAAGAAGGTCAGACCCTGAAGCTGACCTTTTCATTTCTTACTCTATATAAGTTTTTGATTAAATATATTAGTTAAATTTAAATTTTCTACTTTTTGCTTAATCTCATCTGTATCCAAAATATAAAGTCCCAGTTCCTGCATTCTTTTAAAATACTCTGCTCCTGCAAAGGTATATCTGTTTCTTCTTCCTTCTGTAGTTTTAATTTTCTCATTCCCATAGGCAATTATGTCTCCAGCGGCTAGTGACCTTGGTAAAATCAAAAGAGGTAATCCTAGATAGTGTTTTACTGCATTGTGTCCTGCCAAAGACCCTGTTATCATAGCTTCTGTATGGCCTATAAATAGACCGGATTTCTCACCACCGCAGAACAAATTATCGAGTCCTATAACCTTCATACTATCTTCTCTTGGAGCTATGGATACATATCTTATGGAGTTTCCAATTCCACCAGCATATGGGTCTACATATTTTGCGATTTCAAAGCCTTTAATTCTTCTTAATTTTTCTAATGGATAATATGGAGACATTAACTTAACATCACCTGTATCTATTAAAATTATATTTTCGGCGAACTCTTTTATGGCATACTGCTGACATACCTTTTGTTTAAGCTTATCTAAATTAACATCCTCTTCTGGAACTTTTATAAGAGCAACCCCTGCTTCATCCAGTTGTTTAATGAGATCACTAGCTAAAGAACCTTTGGCTAATTTACAAGAACCGCTAAAGGCCCCATACACGCCTTCTTCTCGTTCTCCTTTTAAGTCTTCAATACCTGCTTTGCTACTAATGCTTACTCTTCCCCCAAAAGCTGGGCATCTCAAAACACACATTGCGCACCCATTTCCATATTTTACGCAGTTATTCATTGGTCCCGCTGAACCTGTAGTTTCTATAAATACATCCGCTTCAACATACTGCTTATCTGATAGGTATATTCCTTTTATTTTATTGCCTTCTTTTTTAACATCTACTACTCGCGTTATCATATTTACTTCTATATCCATAGCTTTTAAATATTTTCCAACTGCTGGTTCAATCTTGTTTACATCGCAAAGCCAGGCATTTTTATGACCGGGAAAATTTATATTTTTATGTTTACTATTCTCATCAGTCAAATGTATAAAATCTCCTGACCCTAGCGCTATCAGCTCTTCTGACGCAGTGTACCTACCATTATTTCTCATTATACCACCTACATTACCAAGCCCCAAAAGCATATCTGTCTTTTCATATAAGGATACCTCAGCACCAGCTTTTTTTGCTGTGATTGCTGCGCTACAACCAGACCATCCGCCACCAATTACTATAACCTTCAAAATATTAGCCCCCTTAACTTAGAATCATTATTTGTTCTTGTGCAACATTTGCATACCATTTATAAGCACAGGTATGATAGTTATACAGCCTATACTTATTGTTAAAATTGTAAGTTTGATATTATTAATTTTATGTATGCTTTTTAATTCTATTGCAAAAGTTATAGTATTATTCCTCTTATCATCATCCGTTATTGGTATAGACCTCAGCACACAGATTCTACTGATTTTAAGGTGTACTATATAAGAAACCCAGTAACTATAATGGTTACTGGGTTTCTTTATTTTCTTTCCTGTCTATTGCCACATTAGCAACATCACTAGTCATATTGGATAACTTATACATAATAGACATCTCGGTGTTTGAAACCCCACTACTGCTTTTATTAGCATCTAATTCATTTATTGAATTTTTTGCTTTCCCTAACTTATTTTTATCCATAGTATTCTCCCTTCAAATACGAAAATTACACTACATATATGGAGTGCATTATATAGTTTACCCATTTTTTCAGAAAGTACAATTGGATAACTTACCTAATAATATAGGGAGATACCACATATAAAATTGGACAATTCTTGTTCCTTATTAATAATAGCAAGTGTTACCATATGGAATAAAGCCCACTGCGTTAACCAACTGGAGCTCATTTCCAAGTGACCATGCAGTGCTATTCTTTACTCTAGCTACTGGGCTTTTATTCGTTTCAAAAAAACTTGGCCTATTAGCATTTATTTATACAACTATATTTATTGCTTTTCCAAGGATATATTTAGGTTTTCATTACCCTACTGATATTATTTGTGGTGCTTTAATTGGAATAGCTATTGGTTTAATAGCAAACCAAAGTTTTGTATGTAATAAAATCTCTAAGCCGATTTTAAAATGGTCAGAAAAAGCGCCAAGTCTTTTTTATGCACTATTTTTTCTGATAACTTATCAAATTTCAGATTTATTTAATAGTACAAGACTATTCCTTCATTTTTGTATGGAAGTGTTAGAACATATTATATAAACTATAAGTAGTAATAATAGTTAAATCCTGAAGTTAGAGCAATCTAGCTTCAGGACTTATTTTTAAATGATTTACACATCAAAATGTAAATATATAGAGTGGTAAATTACTTAGAAATAAATTACTTAGAAGTAAATTAATTTATGAATCTGCTCTTAATATATTAAGATCCTTGCCCTGCATTATTTTATTCATAGTTCTCATGGAGCACATTTTACCACACATGGTGCAGCTATGTTCATGCTCTGGCGTGGATTCTTTTCTATAGCGCCTAGCTTTTTCAGGATCAATAGCAAGCTCAAACATTCTGTCCCAATTAAGGTTTTGCCTTGCAGTGCTCATTTCATTATCCCAATCGCGGCTACCGGTCACATTTTTACCTATATCCCCAGCATGAGCTGCAATCTTTGCAGCAATAATGCCTTCACGAACATCATCAAGATTTGGAAGCCTTATATGTTCTGCTGGCGTTACATAGCAAAGGAAATCAGCTCCATAGCTAGCAGCCAAGGCGCCTCCTATAGCACTGGTAATATGGTCATAACCTGGAGCAATATCCGTAACTAGGGGTCCTAAAATATAAAAAGGTGCACCATGACATAATTTCTTTGCAAGTAACACATTTGCCTGGATTTCATTTATTGCCATGTGACCGGGTCCTTCTATAATTATTTGTACATTTCTTTCCCAGGCCCTTGTGGTTAATTCACCAAGCACCATTAGTTCATGAATTTGACAAGCGTCCGTGGCATCATTAATGCAACCAGGTCTACAGGCATCCCCAAGGCTTATAGTTAAGTCATATTTTTCACATATATCTAATATGTCATCGAAGTATTCATAAAATGGATTTTCCTTTTGGTTTAATTCCATCCAAGCGTATAGAAGGGATCCTCCTCTTGATACTATATGAGTTATTCTCTTATTTCTTTTAAATACATTTGCAGTGTTAATATTTAAACCTGCATGAATTGTTACAAAGTCTACACCATCTTTTGCATGTTTCTCTACTACATCTATGAATTCTTTAGCCGTAATGTCCTGTAATTCTTTATCGTAAAAACCTAGGGCATCATATATTGGTACAGTACCTATCATAGCAGTAGAATCTGCAATAAGTCTTTGTCTAAACTCTTCTGTTTTCCCAAAGGAGCTTAAATCCATGATTGCTTCAGCTTTCATATCTATGGCTAACTGTACTTTTTTCATTTCCTCATCAATATCATAGCAATCCTTTGAAATACCTAGATTCACATTGATTTTTGTTTTTAAACCTTCTCCAACCCCTTCTGGATTTAATGCTTTATGATTTTTATTAGCGGGTAGTGCCACTACACCTCTTGCTATTTTTTCTCTTAAAACCTCTTCATCCATATTCTCTTTTTTTGCTACTATTTTCATCTCTTTTGTTATAATGCCTTTTTTAGCAGCATCCATTTGAGTTGTATACATCATTTAATAATCTCCTTTTCAGTTATATTTTTTCAAATAAAAAAAAGCAAGCTCATAAGGAGCTTGCAACAAAAAAACGTTGTAAAAAAACTCCCTACGTTGGAATTATCCAAATCAGGTAATGAGGGTCAGAGATAAAGTCTCTTTCTCAGCTCATAATACGAGCTCCCCTTGTTTAATTTATTTAATTATTATTTCGCCTTCATTATAGTTGTAAAACAATGTTATGTAAAGCTTTTTAAATTCTCACTTGTTTTTAAAGTGTATGGGTACATTATGAAAATTTAGAAACTTGTACTATACTTTGCCTTATAAATAATATTTAGGGAGGTTTTTTTATGGAAAGGTATGAACTTAATAAAAATTTGGCTCAAATGTTAAAAGGCGGAGTAATTATGGATGTGGTGAATGTGCAGCAGGCAATAATTGCAGAAAAAGCTGGGGCCTGTGCGGTAATGGCACTAGAAAGAGTGCCCTCAGATATTAGAAAGCAAGGCGGCGTAGCTAGGATGTCTGATCCTAGAATGATTAAAGAAATAAAGGCAGCAGTAAGTATTCCGGTAATGGCTAAAGGCAGGATAGGTCATTTTGTTGAAGCCCAAATTCTGCAGGAGATAGGGGTAGATTTTATAGATGAAAGCGAAGTTTTGACTCCAGCAGATGAGCAGTATCATATAAATAAATGGGAGTTTAAGGTTCCCTATGTTTGTGGAGCGAGAAATTTAGGTGAGGCACTAAGGAGAATTGGAGAAGGTGCCGCAATGATAAGAACAAAGGGTGAAGCAGGCACAGGAAATGTAGTAGAAGCTGTTAGGCACATGAGATGTATTATGGACGATATTAGAAAAGTAAAAAATGCTCCAAACGAAGAGCTAATGACCCTGGCTAAAGATATGGGAGCCCCAATTCATTTAATTGAATATGTATGGAAAAATGGTAAACTTCCTGTAGTGAATTTTGCTGCCGGTGGAATAGCAACGCCAGCCGATGCTGCCTTAATGATGCAACTTGGAGCAGAGGGAGTTTTTGTAGGATCTGGAATATTTAAAGCAGAAAACCCTGAAGTAAGAGCAAAAGCTATAGTCCTTGCAACTACCTATTACAATGACCCTAAGGTTATAGCAGAAGTTTCAGAAAACCTGGGCGAAGCAATGAGTGGCCTAGAATTAAGTGAAATTAAAGAGAGATATGCAGAAAGAGGATGGTAAGAAAATGAGAATTGGAGTTTTATCACTTCAGGGTGGCGTAATAGAGCATATAAATCATATACATCAGCTTGGTCACGAGGGAGTAGAGATTAAGAAACTTGAAGATATGAAAGATTTACAGGGAATCATTTTACCAGGTGGTGAGAGTACAACAATAGGGAAACTTTTAAGTGAAAGAAAAATGCTTATGCCTTTAAGAGAGAAAATCATTTCAGGACTTCCTGTGTGGGGAACCTGTGCTGGTATGATACTGCTTGCTAAATATATTGAGGAATCCTCAGTTGAATATCTTAAAGTTATGGACATAAAAGTAAAGAGAAATGCATATGGAAGCCAAATACATAGCTTTAAAAGGAATGTTGTAATCAATGAGATTTCGAGTGAGCCAATACCATTAGTTTTTATTCGTGGCCCCTTAATCACAGAAGGTTTTAACGATGTTAAAATAATATGTACTGTTGATGGCAAAATTGTAGCAGTAAAACAAAAAAATATGTTAGCCACATCATTCCATCCTGAAATTACTGATAATTTAGAAGTTCATAAATATTTTGTAAATATGTGTAAATAAAACCTATGTGCTAGCACTTATTTGACATTATGAGCATATCAATTCACAGAGCTCACCCTAATTCTAAGAAAAACAATGCATTTTATAATATATTATACTCACAATAACAAAATATATATAATTACAAATTACAGGTTATATGTTAATATATATAAAGAAATAATTTTTTTGATTATTCAAAAAGTTTATAAAATATTATAAAATTTCTGATTGAAAATGAATTAGGGGGGGCTTTATGGATTTTAAACATTGGAATTTTAGGAAAAAACATGAAAGTAATGATATTTTACAAAAGGAAAAGAAAATTTCCAAACTGTTAAAAACAATTAAAAGTAAAAGTCAGCAGATGAGATCTTCTAAATTATCAAAAAATGCTAAAGATGAAAACAAAACAATAAAATCATTTAAAAGTGGAACAGCTAAAAAATCTTTGAAAAGCAATAATGAGAAAGGTATTTCCATTAGAAAGAAAATACCAATTCTTATGGGGACCTTAATAATTATATCCATGGTGGCGACTTCTATTTTTACTTACATAAAGTCATCAACTATCATATTTAAGCAAAGTGAAGCTGAAATGATGTCTGTTAATAAGGGAGCAATAGAAACAATTTCTGTTATGATAGAAAAGCAACAAGCACAGGTACAAGCCATAAGCAATGCGAAACAAATAATGGAAATCATGAGATTAAAGGATAAACCTGATGCAATTTCAGTGGGACAATATAAGAATGTAGTAAAAGAAAATAATGACAAGTTTTCTACATATATTTCTAATAATAAAGATGCTGAAAGAGTTTTTTTAGTTGATGTAAGTGGAAATATATTATCCGATAGTAATGGGGAAACTGTAGGAAAAAGTGTAGCAGATCAAGCTTACCATTCTATTAGCTCAAGTGGCGGACTAGTTATAAGTGAAACTATGAAATCTGAAATAACAGGAAATGCGATTATGGTGTTTACAAGTCCCGTATTATCCGAAGATAAATATGCCCAAACCTTAGGGTACGTAGCAGTAGCTGTATCCGCAGAAAGCTTTTCAAAGTATATGAAAAATGTAAGTGTATCTAATAGTAAATCCAGCTATGCTTATCTAATTGATGAAAAAGGCAAAATTATATATGATAAAAATAAAGATAAAATAGGAAAAGTTGTTGCAATTGCATCTATAAAGGATGTAGTGGACAGAGTTACAAAGGGACAAAAGGTTGCAGCTGGAACCTCCCAGTATACTTTCGAGGGAGTTAAAAATTTCTCGTCATATGGAATAATTCCAGTTACAAACTGGACGTTGGTTATTACTGGAGATATTAATGAGATTAGACAACCAGTGAGTCAAATGACATGGGGAATTTTAATAATAGCAGCGCTTATAGGTATATTTTCTATATTAATCGGTATATTTGCATCAAGAATAATAGTAAATCCATTAACGAAGGTAACACTACTCGTTGATAAAACTTCTAAATTGGATTTAAGCGAGGACAAGGATATAGAAGATTTAATTAAAACTAATGATGAAATCGGAACTATATCTAGAGCCATAGTTAATATGAGAAGGACATTAAAAGAGGTTGTACTTGATTTAATTGAGACCTCAGAAAATATAACGAGTAATGCGAATGCCGTTGAAGACCTTACAGATATATTAAAAGTAAAAGCAGAAGAAAGCTCTTTTGAAACTGAAAATTTATCAGCTGGAATGGAAGAAACAGCAGCCACAGCCCAGGAGATTTCTGCTTCTTCAGGAGAAATGAAAAATATGGTAAATACAATAGTGGAGAAGGCATCAGAAGGAATTAATATAGCCCAAAGCATTGTTAAAAAGGCAATGGGTATTACTGTTTCAACTACTGGATCTAAGAAAGAAACTGATAAGGTCTATAATGATGTTAAGAAGCAGTTAGAAGTTGCAATAGAGGGTTCAAGAGCCGTTGATGAAATACATGGTCTGGCATCCTCAATATTGCATATAACTAGCCAAACTAATTTGCTTGCACTAAATGCTGCTATCGAAGCTGCAAGAGCTGGAGACGCAGGAAGAGGTTTTGCAGTAGTAGCAGATGAGGTTAGAAAGCTGGCAGAGCAATCTGGAGCTACAGCAGCTAACATTCAAAATGTAGTTAAAGTAGTAAATACTTCTGTAAAAAATTTATCTGATAGTTCTACTAAAATGTTAGGTTTCGTGGATGATGAAATTTCTTTAAATTATGAGATTATCATGGATACAGGAAAAGAATATATTGATGATGCAGAGAATTTCAATAAATTCATGAAAGAATTTGATGAAACCGCACAACATTTAAATTCATCAATAAATGGAATTACTATAGCAATAGATCAAGTAGCAGGTACTGTTAATGAAGGCTCAGAAGGCATATTTAAAATATCGGACAAGAGCATTGATATAGTAAATAAAATGGAAGAAATAAAAAGCACTACTAGCGGAAACAAAATTAGTGCAGAAAAATTAAAAGATATAACCTCAAAATTTAAAATATAATAAAAAATAGGACTGAAAGATCATTTCAGTCCTATTTTTTCGCCTAAGGTTACAGAAGTTTCAAAACCTAATTGTGTTTGGGCGAGTATTTCCTTGCTAATTTTTACAACATCTTTTTTTAAGAATAGGATAACGGTGGAACCACCAAATTTGAAATATCCCTTTTCCTCTCCCTTTGTAACTTTAGAATCTGGAATATAATTTTGAATAATTGATCCTACGCAAGTAGCACCAACCTCCATATAAATAACATCTGAAAAATTATCTGAGTGAAATATACTCCATTCCCTTTTATTCTGACAAAATAGTTTTTTTACACTTTTTAAGGCTATTGGATTTACAGAATAATAATGACCACTAATTTTTGTTGTGTTGCCACATATGCCACTATCAATAAAATGAAACCTATGATAATCAGTGGGACATAATCTAAAAATTAAGCAAGTACCACCATTATACAAATTGTATACTTCATTATCTGCCATAAGTTCTTTAAGAGAATAAGTAAAGCCTTTTATTTGAACTAAATTATTTAGGTCAATATTTGAGTATGCGGAAAGCTTGCCGTCACAAGGTGAAATTAAAACATTATCATCACTTGGGATTATTCTGGCATCTGGATTTAATGCTCTTATAAAAAATTCGTTAAAAGAGGAATACTTCTCAGGCATCTTTTGGTATATAGACATATCAATATGAAAATCCTCAATAAAACCATCAATTTTTTTACAACTAAATCTTGTGTCACAGTAATAGCCATATAATTTTGAAAAAAGCTTTTTCTTAAGGAATAATTCAATTAGTCCTTTTCCTGCAGGAGAACTGTAAGACCAATTTAAATACTTTTCACCAGCTACCTTTTCAATTTCATATTTATTTTCTTTTCTATTGTAATATTTAATCATAAAATACCTCGTCTTTATAATTTATAGTTTTCCAGATTTTATTATAGAAATTAATAACCAAAAGCCCATAAATGCAGCAGTTACAAAACCAGTTATACCAATAATTGATATACTATATATTTTAGGGCCAATATTGGAGTTTAAAATTGTAGAGGAACCTATAATCATAGAGGAAATAATAAGTCCAAAAACTAATCTGTTTATACCCTTATTTATTTCATTTATAGGGGTACCTAAATTTTTATGCTCAAGTTGCAATTTCGCTCTTCCACTTATTAGACTATCAGATAATTCCATGATTTTCGAGGGAAGTTTAAAGGAGTCTTTTATAAATGCATAGGAACGGATAAGCAATGTATTAAGGTCTAAATTGGCTAATAGTGAAAATTTATTATTGGATTTAACGTAAGGAATAGCAATATCTATTATTTTTATATCCGGAGCAATACTGGCAATTACTCCTTCTAAAATTACAAGACCTCTTATTAGAAGTGTTAAATCACGAGGTAGCCGGATATTGTTTTGTTTTGCTATATCAAAAATTTCTGAGAGCATAACTGAAATCTGAATATTGTTTAGTGAAACTGAAAGGTAATTAACAAGAAGATAATCTAAATCCTCGTATAGTTTATTTCTATCTACATATCCTTTTTTTATTCCTATAGATAAGAGAGCTGAAATCATTTTGTTTATGTCATTAAAAGCCACCGCCGATATCATATCGTTTAGTGTGGCTTTTATAGAATTTGAGAGGCTTCCCATAATTCCAAAATCTATAAAGCAAATTTTACCTTCACATATGAATATATTTCCAGGATGTGGATCACCGTGAAAAAAACCATCTTCTAGCACTTGTTTTAGATAAGACAGTGCTAATTTTTTACCTAAATCATCAAGATCATATGAGCCAATCAGAAGTTTTTCCATATCGTCTACTTTAAAACCATAAACTCGTTCCATAGTTAAAACCCTGGTACTACACAATTCTTCAACCACATAAGGCGTATATAAAAATACAACATCCTTGTTGAAAACTTTAAAATTATTTATATTTTTAGCTTCATTGTTAAAATCAAGTTCAAGCTGCGTGATTAAAAGGATTTCATGTAAGGCTTCTTCTGGATCGATAAGTGCTTCAGAAAATCTTGCCTTTGTAAGCTTTACTAGGCGAACAAGTATAGAGATATCCAGTTTCATCTTTTCTGCAATATCTGGTCTTTGTATTTTTACTACAACCTCTCTACCGTCTTTTAATATAGCTTTATGTACTTGAGAAATAGATGCTGAGGCTAGTGGTTTTTCATTAAACTTTTCAAAACACTCAGTTGTTGATATTGCAAATTCATCAAAAAATACTTTGTTTATGGTTTCAATATTTTCTGGAGCCACATTATCTTGGAGCTTTGAAAGCTCTGCTATATAATCTGGGGATAATAAATCTGGCCTTGTACTAAGTATTTGGCCGATTTTTATAAAAGTAGGACCAAGCTCTTCAAAGGCTTTCCTTAAATTTTCAGGGCGTTTATTTTGTTTGTTAAACCTAGAGTCTACAAAATATCCAAAGCCATAGGAGCCAAGAACTTTAATAATTTCTCTAAATCGATTAACAGATTTTCGTCGCATTTTATACCTCACTTAAATCATCACCTGCGGTGCTGAAATGTCGTTAAAGTGAAAAGTCCTAGAGCTAATAGTAGGACTTTCATTTTACGTGCAATATTTATTTATGGAAGAGTTATCTCTAAATGTGCTAACCTTTTATCTAGTTTTTCAATATCTTCTTTAGTTGCAAAGTTCATCTCTTTTAGGAGTAAAATCATATCTTCTTTTGTAAGAGGGGTGTGTTCTTTTTTGAAAGTAGGACCTCCATCTTTTTTTTCTCTTATGTTTCTTTTTAGTTCTTCAGACAGATCTTTGCCCTCCTCTAAGGTTATCTTACCCTTTTTTACAAAATCATCTATTAGATTTGTAGCTTTTTCATAAGTGTAAGCTGCAGATCCAAGTCCAGCTAGGAAAAAATTTTTGATATCGTTATTCAATCAAAACACCTCCAATTAATAGTATATAATCTACATTATATACTATTTTATGTATTAAAATACGAATAATAAAATAACACCCTCAATTTTTAATATTAAGGGTGTTAATTGACTATTATATAGGCTCACTATCAGTTTCATTTCTCACCTGATTTACAGAGGGATTTTGTTTTTTGTTTTTAATAAATTCTTCAGCAATTTGAGGAAAAGCCAGGTAGGATAATATGTCCTCCTCACTAGTAGTTAAATCCTTTAGATACTCTTTTGCATTTTCAAAGGCTGGTTCTAGTGTATCCGCATATCTTCCAACTATAGGCTTTTCGTTGCCTAGTGCTTTTTCTAAAAGCTCTGTATTGATTGGTCCAGGTGCTAGGCCGTATTCGCCCCTGCAATAGGATTTAACTTCTTTTAATATCATTTTATATCTTTCTCCAGTTAAAATGTTCATTGTAGCTTGAGTACCAACCATTTGACTCATAGGAGTTACTAGTGGTGGGAATCCTAAATCTTCTCGGACCCTAGGTACTTCGGCTAGAACCGCATCTAGTTTATCAATAGAGTTTTGCACCTTAAGTTGTGAAATCATGTTAGAAAGCATACCACCAGGAACTTGATTAGTTAGTCCTTCTGGCTGAGGAGTTAAAACTATTGGGTCCAATAATCCAGAGGTTAAAACTTCTTTTTTTATAGGCTTAAAAAAATCATTTATGTATTTAAGTTTTGTGGCATCTAGCCCAGTATCATAACCAGCAGTAACTAGTGCTTGATGCATAGTTTCTGTAGGTGGCTGAGAAGTTCCACTAGAGAAACTTGAAATGGCACAATCAATACCAGTAGCACCAGCTTCGATTGCCTTATAGCAAGACATTTCAGCTAGTCCATTTGTACAATGAGAATGAAGGTATATAGGTATTTTTACGGTTTCCACCATTGCCTTAACCACATCATAGGCAATGCTTGGCATAATAAGGCCCGCCATATCCTTAATACATATAGAATCAGCACCCATTTCTTCAAGATTTTTAGCAAGTTTTGCATAATTACCAGCATCATGGATGGGGCTAACAGTGTAAACTATAGCACCTTGAGCATGTGCTCCTTGTTTTTTAGTTTCATCCATAGCAACTTTTATGTTTGACAAGTCATTTAGAGCATCAAATATTCTTACTATATCTATACCATGATATACAGACATTTTAACAAATCGTCTTACTACGTCATCAGGATAATGTTTGTAACCTAATATATTTTGACCGCGAAGAAGCATTTGCAGTGGAGTTTTTTTAGCTATACTTTTTATTTTTTGGAGCCTTTCCCAGGGATCTTCATTCAAATATCTTAAACAAGAATCAAAGGTAGCCCCTCCCCAACATTCTAATGAATGATAACCTGCATTATCTAAAGCAGGAAGTATAGGCGCAAAAGCTTCAAATTGTAATCTTGTAGCAATCAAGGATTGGTTGGCATCCCTAAGGACCGTCTCTGTTATACCGATTTTTTTCATTTAGTCACCTCATAATTTAATATCTTTTATTGATAGTTTAGCATATAAACTTATAAAAATCATGCAATAAATCATTTATATTTCAGAAAACATGGATTTGTCTTGCAATTTACATTTCAATTTAATAATTATATAATTTCAGGTTTTAGACATCAGTAGGTTGACATAATTATAAAAGTGTAATAGAATATTATGGTACAATTAAATTTGCACCCGTAGCTCAGTAGGATAGAGCGTCCCCCTCCTAAGGGGAAGGCCGGAGGTTCGACTCCTCTCGTGTGCACCAAGAAACTAGCAAAGTTTAATACTTTGCTAGTTTTTTTATTTCCTTGGAAATTTTAAAAAAATAATTGTTTAATCTCATTACTTAAATTTTATAGACTATATGCCATAGCTATTAAATAAAAGTATATAATGTATTGAAAGTCTAATAGATAACAAGTATAATATAAATAATGAAAACTAATAAACAATGATTAGTTATAAGGCGAAGGGGTTTACATGAAAAACTATTTTATTCATGAATCATTAAAGGAAGCAAAACGATCATTATTATTACATGAAGTGCCAGTAGGTGCAGTTATAGTTAAAGACAACAAAATAATTGCAAGAGCTCATAATATGAGAGAGACTCTTCAAGATGCCACCGCTCATGCAGAAATTTTGGCTATAAAAAAAGCTTGTGAGGTAATAGGCAGTTGGAGATTAACTGGATGTGATATGTATGTGACTTTAGAACCATGTCCTATGTGTGCAGGGGCTATATTACAGTCTAGAATAAATAAATTATATATAGGCATGTTTGATCCTAGTGTAGGTGCCTGTGGTTCAGTTATAAATCTAATTCAAAATGATGCATTAAATCACTGGACAGAAATAAATTGGTTATACAATGAGGAATGTGGTAATTTATTGACTGATTTTTTTAAAGATAAAAGATAAGTTGAAAGGAGATAAATATTATGGATGGCAATATAAATAATGAAATAATGGATAAACTTACAAAAGTATGTTTATGTAAAGCTATACCAAGATCTACAATAAAGAAGGCTATACAAAATGGCGCAACAACTGTGGAAGAAGTTCAAAAAGCTACAGGAGCAGGGTCAGGTGGTTGCAAAGGTCATAGGTGTACTCCTAAGATAGAGGAACTTTTAAAAAGTCAATTGGGGAACTAGTAACATAGGTTGATAGTTTAAGAAATTTAGAAATTGAGTCTATAATAATAAAAGCGGAGCCAAACAGGTTTCGTTTTTTATTTTTTTGAAGATTATTTATTGTAATGTGGTTTAACCTATAAAATAAAAGTTTTTTTATTAGCATAAAAAACATTTTTTACATGTTGACAACGATATCATAATATACTAGGATGAACATAAGCGAAAGCAAATGAAACTAAAACAAATATAAACAAACATTATTCTTATTCCAAATATGGTAAAAGGAAGTTTTTAAATTATGTTTGCAGAACAAAGAAAATCAAAAATATTAGATAGTTTAAATAAAAATGGAAAAGTAAAAGTGTGTGATTTATCCAAGACTTATGAAGTATCGGAAGTTACCATTAGACGTGATCTTCAAGAATTAGAAGAGGCGGAACTTATAAAAAGAGTACATGGTGGAGCAGTGCTAAATGATAATACTAAATTTGAACCTACTTTTTCAGAAAAGATAGACAAGTTTTATGATGAGAAAGAATCTGTAGGAAAGCTTGCAGCATCCATGATAGTGGATGGGGATACAATAGTTTTAGACGCAGGTACCACTACTCTTAATATTGCTAGGCACATAACTGCAAAAAACATAACGGTGTTAACAAATTCTGTGGATATAGCCTTTGAGCTTTATAAAAAACAGAATGTGGAGGTAATTGTTACTGGTGGTACATTGCGATGGGAAACTAGAGCGCTGGTAGGACCTGTAGCAGATAATACATTTAAAAATTTCAGGGTAGATAAAGCTTTTATAGGCGCCAACGGTGTATGTATTATTAATGGACTTACCACACCAAATATTATAGAAGCCACTACTAAAAGAGAAATGATAAAAATAGCAAGGAAAATTATTGTAGTATGTGACCATACTAAGTTTGACAAAGTTTCCTTTGCTAAAATCGTTGACCTAGATAGTATTGATATAATTATTACAGATAACCAATTAGAGGATGAATTAATAGAAAAATTTGAAGAAAAAGATATAAAAGTTATCAAAGCAAAATAAATTGGGGTGATAAAATGATAATAACAATGACTCTAAACCCAGCTTTAGACAAAACTATTGAGATAGACAGATTTAAAATTGATACTGTTAATAGAATCGTGTCTACAAGAGTTGATGCTGGAGGAAAAGGTATCAATGTATCTAAAGTTATTAAGGAGTTAAAGCATAAAAGTATAGCTTTAGGTTTTTTAGGTGGAAGCAGTGGAAATCAAATAAAAAATTATTTAGATGATTTAAATATTGATAATAGTTTTTTAACTGTAAAAGGAGAAACTAGAACTAATCTAAAAATCTTTGATAAGGTTAATAATACACATACAGATATAAACGAAAATGGGCCTAGTTTAGGAGAAAAAGATATCATTAATATAAAACAGAAAATTATGGAGCATTGCAAAGGTGATTCTATAGTAGTTCTTTCAGGCAGTGTGCCAAGTGGAGTGAGTACCTCCATATATGCTGACATAATTAAAAGCATAAAAATCAAGGGTGGCAAGGTTATATTAGATGCAGAAGGCGAAATGCTAATGCAAGGAATTAAAGCTGGCCCATATATGGTAAAACCAAATATAGACGAACTTGAAAAAGCCTTTGATATAAGAATTAATAGCGAAGATGAAGTTATTGAAACTGCTAAAAAAATATTGGAGTATGGAGTAAAATATGTAGTAATTTCATTAGGGTCAGAGGGGTCCATATTCATAAGTGGCGATAAGGTAGCAAAAGTAAAGGGAATAAAGGTAGAAGT
Source organism: Clostridium estertheticum (assembly GCF_011065935.2). Classification (NCBI taxonomy): domain Bacteria; kingdom Bacillati; phylum Bacillota; class Clostridia; order Eubacteriales; family Clostridiaceae; genus Clostridium; species Clostridium estertheticum. The sequence continues at coordinate 50,112 of NZ_JAAMNH020000001.1, forward strand.
TAAGAGTACAGTGGGGGCTGGTGATTCTATGGTTGCAGCTTTGGCTGTAGCAGTTCAGGAAGGCTATAGTTTTGAACAAGCTGTAAAACTAGCCTGTGCAACAAGTACAGCGAATGTAATGACTGAAGGAACTCAAACAGGTAGATTCGTTGACATAGAGAGGCTGAAAAAGGAAATAACTATAAATTATATAACGAAAGGATGATTTTATTATTAAAAAAGGATATTATTGTTAAAGAAACATATTAATGAATACTTCAGCAGTGCATTAATGAATTTAGTCATTGTTTATACATGCACAATAGGGTAAAATATATATATGCGAACTTTAAAAAAAATAAATTGGTTTAAGCTAAACTATGAAAAAAAGGAGATGTCTTTATGTACGAAGCAGAAATCGTGTTGATGAATGAGCAAGGTTTGCATGCAAGACCAGCAAGCATTGTGGCTAAAAAAGCATCTAAGTTTACTTCTCATATAACTTTAATCAAGGACGGAAAAGAGTATAATGCAAAAAGTATAATAAACATATTAAGTATGGCAGCTTCAAAAGGTGATAAAATTAAAATTGTAGCATCTGGAGACGATGAAACAAAGGCAGTAGAAGAATTGAAAATAGTAATTGAGAAAGAAATCGTAGAACTTTAAAAAGTAATGATTTATAAACAATATAAAGTAAAATTCACTCCTAGGCCAGTAAAATACTTAAATTTGCTGCAAGGAGTGAATTTCGCTTATAAGGAGGTAATTTAGTGAAGGGTATTGGAGTTTCACCAGGAATAGTAATAGGAAAAGTTTTATTAAAAGAAGAAAAGAAAATTATTATAGAGAAAAAAGATATTATAAGTTGTGAAGAGGAAATTAAAAGATATAAGGTGGCTATGGAAAATAGCAAAAGTGAAATCCAGGATATATATAATAATGTGTTAAAAAACATAGGCGAAAATGAAGCTACAATATTTGAAGCTCATTTAATGATACTCGAGGATCCAGAAATGCTTGAGCAAATTGAGAAAAAAATTAAAGATGATAAAGTTAATGCGGAGTGGGCACTAAAAGAGATTTCAGAAATGTTCATAGCTATGTTTGATGCTATGGATAATGAATATATGAAAGAAAGAGCAGCAGACATAAAGGACGTAACATCGAGACTTATGAAAAAGCTGTTGAATATTGAAGAGGTTAACTTTGGACAGTTAGCTAATGAAGTCATAATTGTGGCCCGTGATTTAACTCCTTCCGATACATCACAGATAGACAAAAAAAAGGTCTTAGGTTTTATAACAGAAATTGGTGGAAGAACTTCACACTCTGCTATAATGGCTAGAACTTTAGAAATACCTGCAATAGTCGCAGTAAAAGATATAACCCATAACGTTAAAAATGGAGATTTAATAGTTTTTGATGGTGAAGAAGGATTAATATTTGTTAATCCAGAAGAAAAAATAGTAAATAAATATGAAGAGAAAAAGGCAGAATATAATAAATCTCAAAAAGAGTTACAGCTATTAATAGGAAAAGAAAGCATCACTACTGATGGGATAAAAGTAGAATTATCTGCAAATATTGGAACTCCAAAGGATTTGGAGAGTGTTTTAAATAATGATGCTGAAGGCATAGGCTTATATAGATCTGAATTTTTGTACATGGATAGGACATCAGCACCAACTGAAGAGGAACAGTACGAAGCCTACAAGGAAGTCGCGCAGAAGATGAAAAATAAACCTGTAGTTATTAGAACACTAGATGTTGGTGGAGATAAGGAATTAGATTATTTAAATCTACCTAAGGAAATGAATCCTTTTCTAGGATATAGAGCTATAAGAGTTTGTTTGGATAAGGTAGATATATTTAAAACTCAATTAAGGGCAATACTAAGAGCTAGTGCCTATGGAAATATTAAAATAATGTTTCCAATGATTTCTAGTATTGAAGAATTAAGAGCAGCAAAGGCGATTTTAGAAGAAGTAAAAAATGAATTGAACAGTGAAAATATAGCATTTAATGAAAAACTAGAAGTGGGAATTATGGTAGAAATACCTGCAGCTGCTATTATTTCAGATTTATTTGCTAAAGAGGTAGACTTTTTTAGTATAGGAACTAATGATCTTATTCAATACACAACTGCAGTAGATAGAATGAATGAAAAAATATCTCATTTGTATAATCCATTTCATCCTGCATTACTAAGACTAGTAAAAACGGTTATAGATAATGCTCATAGTGAAAGTAAATGGGTAGGTATGTGTGGAGAAGTAGCGGGAGATCCTAAACTAATTCCTATTTTAATTGGAATGGGCCTGGATGAATTTAGTATGAGTCCTATATCAATCTTAAGGGCAAGAGGGATTATTAGAAATATATCTCAGGAGAAAATGAGAGATTTAGCGAATCAAGTTATTAAACTACCTACAGCCGAGGAAGTTGAGAAATTCATAGAAAAAAATATAAATGTAAAACATTAAATAGTGACTTTTTAACATATAGGTAACTCCAGAATTATGGAGTTACCTATTTTTCATTGTATTAAATGGGTATTTATACAATGAAAAATAAATTTAACTTAATATAAATAAGAATATTGTTAATATTCTAACAAATTCAGAATGTGGAGGAATTGATATTAGATATGAAAGTAAGACGAAGCTCTACCTATTAGAAAATCACATAAAAATCCACATATAACCAAAATATATGAGGAGTTTTTAGTGGCACCTGGTAGTCATTTAAGTCACAAGTTATTGCATACTGAGTATAGAAAAAGAAGTAAACTTTAAATATTTGTCTTTACTTTTTTATCATAGTGGGACACAATTAATATTAGATTAATTATAGAGGATCAAGTTTAATTTAAAACTTGATTCTTTTATTTGTTTTTATTAGTATTTTTTAAGCAATGTACAAAATAGCAATATAAAGGAGGGCTTAATTATGAATCCAATAGCTTTTAATATATTTGGATTAGATATCAGATGGTATGGTATTTTTATTGCAACGGGAATGATGGTTGGAATTGTATTAGCTAATTTTACTTCTAAGTTAAAGAATCTTAATTATGATGAACTTTTAAATATTACTTTAATATCTTTTCCTATAGCTATTATCGGAGCTAGAGCTTACTATGTAATATTTGAATTTAACCAATATAAGGATAATCTAATAGAAGTATTCAATATACGCCAAGGTGGGCTTGCCATACATGGTGGAATTATATTTGGTATGATAGCAGCGTTAATATATACAAGGTATAAAAAAGAGAATCTTTTAGAATTTGCAGATGTAGCAGCACCATCTATAATTATTGGGCAGGCTATAGGAAGATGGGGAAACTTCTTTAATAGTGAGGCCCATGGTGGACCAGTTACTCAAACTTTTATAAGCAAATTTCCTGATTTTATACAAAAGGGAATGCTAATAGATGGAGTTTATTATCATCCGACCTTTCTTTATGAATCAATTTGGAATGTGATAGTATGTTTATTATTGATTTATTTATTGTCAAAAACATTTAAACGTGGAACTGTTTTTTTTAGCTATATAGGATTATATTCTTTAGGAAGATTCTTTATAGAGGGACTCCGAACTGATAGTTTAATGTTTGCAGGTATAAGGGTAGCACAACTAATAAGCTTAACAGGAATTGCACTATGGATTATATTCCTTGTAATTAATTATAAAAGGAAGACTTTAGAATAATTTCAATGCTTGGGATAACTTTCAAGAACATTTAAATAAAAAACTATTGAAATTACTACTTATTAATAGTATAATTGATTTTGTTGCACTACTTTCGTGTTAACAAAACACAATATACTTTATGGAGAGATGTCCGAGTGGCTTAAGGAGCACGCCTGGAAAGCGTGTGTAGGGGAAACTCTACCGAGGGTTCGAATCCCTCTCTTTCCGCCAGTTTATATTTCCGTACTAGCCGGGGAGTCAGCGGTGCCCTGTAACCTGCAACCCGCTACAGCAGGGGTGAATTCCTCGCTTAGGTTATAAAATGTGTGGTCTGACCTATATAAGTGGCGTTGAGAACTGGGCCCCACGCAATGGAAACTCATGAACCCCGTCAGGTCCGGAAGGAAGCAGCGGTAAGTGAACATTTCCATGTGCCGTGGGTCAACCTGGTTTGAGTTAACTGTATAGGTAACGCGCATAGTTTATTAATCGAAGCGAGGTGTACGGTCTACATAAGAATTATAAGATGCCTATTAGGTATCTTTTTTTTATTTACCTGAAATTACAAAGTTATAACCACATTTCGGAAGGAAAGCCTCCATATTCTATAAGAACAAATGAATTAAATTACAATTAATTGGTAAATATATTTAAAGTCATGATAATTCATGATTTTGTTTTTTTTTATAAATATAAACTAATAAATTGATTTAAATGATATAATTATTTATGGAGTAAATACAAATTTTAATATTTGTATTTACAATTAATAAAGATTTTTAATAGAAGTAAATACTATTACTTAAAAGAGGTGAAATTTGTGGCATATAAGGCTTTATATAGAGAATGGAGACCAAAAACTTTTCAAGATGTAGTAGGTCAAGAGCATGTTACTATAACCTTAAAAAATCAAATAAATAACCAAAGGATAGCTCATGCATATCTTTTATGCGGAACAAGAGGAACAGGAAAGACATCCACGGCTAAAATCCTGGCAAAAGCGGTTAACTGCACAAATTCGGATCATGGAGAGCCTTGCAATGTATGTGATATGTGTGTCAAGATAAACTCAGGAACAGCAATAGATGTTACTGAGATAGATGCAGCATCCCATAATGGAGTAGATAATATCCGGGATATAATTGAAGATGTTCAATATCCGCCTCAGGAAGCTAAGTATAAAGTTTATATAATAGATGAGGTTCATATGTTATCCATAGGAGCAGTTAATGCTTTCTTAAAGACCCTGGAGGAACCACCAAGTAATATAATATTTATATTAGCCACAACTGATCCTCAAAAACTGCCAATAACTATATTATCTAGATGTCAAAGATTTGACTTTAAAAGAATAAAAAGTGCAGATATATTTGAAAGACTTAGAAAAATTGCTACGGAGCAAGGGGTTTTTGTGGAAGATAATAGTTTGAAATTAATATCAAGGGTTTCCGATGGAGCGATGAGAGATGCCTTAAGTATTTTAGATCAAGCAATATCAATGAATGAAGACAAGGTAGAGTACGATAGTGTTATCGATATGCTAGGCCTTGTAACCTCTGAGGGTCTTACAATACTTTCAGACAGTATAATAGATAGAAATATTGAAGCTGCGATGAAGAGTATAAATGAAATAGTTTATAGTGGTAAGGATATATATGTATTTATAAAAGATATGACTACTCATATGAGAAATCTGCTCATGGCTAAAGTAAGTGAAGATGTAGAAGACATTTTAGATATGTCTAGTGAAAATATAATCATTTTAAAAAAACAAGCAGCTAAAATAAGAGTAGAAGAAATTATGAGGAATATAAAGATACTACAAGATGCAGAGGAACAAGCTAAATGGAGCAAACAAAATAGAATTTATTTAGAACTTGCAGTTATTAAAATGTGCAAAATAGAATATGATACATCAAAAGAAGTGTTATTAGCTAGAATAAACAAATTGGAAGAAGTAATAAAACAAGGAAAGATAACTGTAGCTTGTGAAAGCGTAACTCCTAGTGTTTCTGAAAAGAATGGTGGAAAAAAAGAAAATAAGCCAAATAAAAAAGCACAAATAAGACCAGTGCAAACTCATAATCCTAATTCTACGTTAACCGTAGAAACTGTTAAAAAGTCTTTTAAGGATATTTTAGACATGTTTAAAGCACGAAGACATATGGTTATATATGCTTCTTTACTGACAGGAGAAATTGCATCTTGCCAAGGGGGCGTAATAGAGCTAAGTTATGAAAAACAATATGCCTTTAATAAAATTAGACTAGATAAAGAAGAAAATAGAAATATAATAGAAGAAATATTTTCTGAATCACTAAAAGAACCAGTAAAAATAAAATATACTGTAGAAGCTGATGAAAAAGAGGTAAGATCACCAGAGGACATACTAATAGAAACATTTGGAGAAGATCTTGTGGAAATACTAGATGAATAGCTATGTTAATAGATAAATAGAACTAGGTTACTATAATTAATATATTTATAAAAAATATTTACTATTTTAATGGAAATTATTATAGGTATTAGTATATAATAATATAGAAAAGCTATTGTTAATTAGCAATATATATCCTTTTAGATTATAAAGATTTAAATTAATATTAATTTTTTTGTTATGAATCTAGAGGATATAAATATAATAATATTAAGGTGAATAACTAATAAATAGGAGGTAACTATTATGGCAAAAGGTGGATTTCCAGGTATGGGTGGAAATATGAATAGTCTAATGAAACAAGCACAAAAATTTCAACAACAAATGGAAGAAATGCAAAAGGATTTAGGAGATAAAAGATTTGAGGCATCCGTTGGTGGTGGAGCAGTAACTGCAATAGCTAATGGAAAGAGGCAACTTGTTGATGTAAAGATAAAACCAGAAGTAATAGATCCAGATGATGTTGAAATGCTACAAGATTTAATTATGAGTGCTTGCAATGAAGCACTGAAAAAAGCAGAAGATGAAACAAGTAGTGAAATGGGTAAATTAACAGGTGGATTTAACATGCCAGGAATGTTTTAGTAAACAGTAGAGTAAAAGCTACATTATTATGAGGTGAATAGATTGGATTTTTATCCAGTGGCAATAGAAAAACTTATAGAAGAATTTGCAAAGCTCCCTGGTATAGGGCGAAAAACAGCTCAGAGGCTTGCATTATTTGTGCTAAATCTTCCAAGGGAAGAAGTGGAAGAATTTGCGGGCGCACTGGTTAAAGCTAGAGGAACATTGAAATACTGCTCTATATGTGGATGTTTTACAGATACAGACCCCTGCGCAATTTGTTCTAACCCCAATAGGGATAAGAGTATGGTATGCGTAGTTGAAAATCCAAAAGATATTATTACCATGGAAAGGGTAAGAGAGTTTAATGGAGTTTACCATGTTCTTCATGGAACAATATCCCCAATGTCTGGGAGAGGTCCTGAAGATATAAAATTAAGAGAACTTATAAGAAGGATTAATGGAGAAGTACATGAGGTAATAGTAGCAACTAATCCAAACATAGAGGGAGAAGCTACGGCTATGTATATATCTAAAATATTGAAACCACTAGGTGCAAAAGTTACAAGGATAGCACATGGAATTCCAGTTGGTGGAGATTTAGAATATACAGATGAAGTAACTCTTTCTAAAGCTATGGAAGGAAGAAAAGAAATATAGAATAATACTCCTATTTTATGTCAAGAATTTAGAAAAGATATAAAATAGGAGGTTTTTTATTATGGACAGAAAAAAGATAATTGAAATATTATTTTCAAATCTAAAATATACCCAGGAGCAAAAGGATATTATTACGCAATTAGAAGAAGCCAAGCTTCAATGGGAAGTTGCAAAAAAATGCTTTGCGATGGTAGATGACCTAAAGCTTGTAGATTATGCAATTTATAGAGAAGATCAATGTAAAGCTAAATACATATATTTTTTACTAGAAGCTAAAAGAAAAAATGTTACAATTGATGCCAGTTACATGATAGAAGAGCTAGATACTATTAATATATAAAAAAATGCGAAAATTAATAATATTTTGGAAAGCTGTGAAATATATTATTAATAAAACATAATAAATAGAAGTTAAGATTTTAAATTAACAAAGGGGGAGTTAGATATGGAAGTTGTATTATATTTTTTAATTGCTATAGTTGCCATGGTAATTTTGGTTAAGCTATTTTCTTGGCCATTAAAAATATTAGGTAAGTTAATATTAAACGGAGCTTTGGGTGTCTTTCTTTTACTGCTTGTTAATTTTATAGGAGGATCTGTAGATATAATTATCCCTATAAATGCGGTATCTGCACTTATTGCAGGATTTTTAGGAGTGCCAGGAGTAATATTTTTAATAATTTTTAATAAATTGATGTAATATTACTTATAATGAAGCTGGTTTATATCAATAATCAATTTATAATAGATCAAGGCAGTAACATATAAATAACTAGTCAGTATACTAGCAATTTATATGTTACTGCCTTATATTTTTGTTTTTTATAAAAAAGGTTTAAAAATAGTATATTTCTAAGCTATTAAGGTGAATACTTACTATATATGATAATTAGTGAAATTATTATTTTTAATAGATAGTCATCTGAGGGTAGTAAGGAGAAAAAATAACTATCCTGGTGTATCAATATAAGCTATAGGGAGATAAAGTTTAAAAATTCAAGAATACGCCACCTGTTTTATTTTAATTACTTTAAACTGAACTATATGAGAAATGTTTTATGATAAGATATTAAATGTTGCTGATGACAAGTAACGACATATTAAAAATGAAATTAATAATTTTTGTGAAAGTCATTAAAAAACATTTAAAAACAAGTTGACAATATAGAAGTAAACTGATAAAATAGTAGAAGTCGTCGCATGATGACAATATAAATTGGTCTTTGAAAATTAAACAGAGAAATAGGTAAAATAGCGAAATAATATTTCGCTTGACCAGTTAATTACTTTAGATAAAAAAGTAATTTTAGTCGTAAGACTAAAAAGTATGTAATGAGCTTGCTAACCAGCTTAACAGTTGGCGCAGATTATTCATTTCAAATAAAAAGTGTAAACTTTTAAATTGAGAGTTTGATCCTGGCTCAGGACGAACGCTGGCGGCGTGCCTAACACATGCAAGTCGAGCGATGAAACCCTTCGGGGTGGATTAGCGGCGGACGGGTGAGTAACACGTGGGTAACCTGCCTCAAAGAGGGGAATAGCCTCCCGAAAGGGAGATTAATACCGCATAATATGTTTTGGTCGCATGATTGAGACATCAAAGGATTCTCTTTAGAGTTTCCACTTTGAGATGGACCCGCGGCGCATTAGCTAGTTGGTGAGGTAACGGCCCACCAAGGCAACGATGCGTAGCCGACCTGAGAGGGTGATCGGCCACATTGGAACTGAGACACGGTCCAGACTCCTACGGGAGGCAGCAGTGGGGAATATTGCGCAATGGGGGAAACCCTGACGCAGCAACGCCGCGTGAATGATGAAGGCCTTCGGGTTGTAAAGTTCTGTCTTCTGGGACGATAATGACGGTACCAGAGGAGGAAGCCACGGCTAACTACGTGCCAGCAGCCGCGGTAATACGTAGGTGGCAAGCGTTGTCCGGATTTACTGGGCGTAAAGGATGCGTAGGCGGACATTTAAGTCAGATGTGAAATACCCGAGCTTAACTTGGGTGCTGCATTTGAAACTGGGTGTCTAGAGTGCAGGAGAGGTAAGTGGAATTCCTAGTGTAGCGGTGAAATGCGTAGAGATTAGGAAGAACACCAGTGGCGAAGGCGACTTACTGGACTGTAACTGACGCTGAGGCATGAAAGCGTGGGGAGCAAACAGGATTAGATACCCTGGTAGTCCACGCCGTAAACGATGAATACTAGGTGTCGGGGGTCGAACCTCGGTGCCGCAGTTAACACAATAAGTATTCCGCCTGGGGAGTACGATCGCAAGATTAAAACTCAAAGGAATTGACGGGGGCCCGCACAAGCAGCGGAGCATGTGGTTTAATTCGAAGCAACGCGAAGAACCTTACCTAGACTTGACATCCCCTGCATAACCCAGAGATGGGCGAAGTCCTTCGGGACAGGGTGACAGGTGGTGCATGGTTGTCGTCAGCTCGTGTCGTGAGATGTTGGGTTAAGTCCCGCAACGAGCGCAACCCTTATCATTAGTTGCTACCATTAAGTTGAGCACTCTAGTGAGACTGCCCGGGTTAACCGGGAGGAAGGTGGGGATGACGTCAAATCATCATGCCCCTTATGTCTAGGGCTACACACGTGCTACAATGGTGAGTACAAAGAGATGCAAGACCGCAAGGTGGAGCCAAACTCAAAAACTCATCCCAGTTCGGATTGTAGGCTGCAACTCGCCTACATGAAGCCGGAGTTGCTAGTAATCGCGAATCAGCATGTCGCGGTGAATACGTTCCCGGGCCTTGTACACACCGCCCGTCACACCATGAGAGTTGGTAACACCCGAAGTCCGTGAGGTAACCGTAAGGAGCCAGCGGCCGAAGGTGGGATTGATGATTGGGGTGAAGTCGTAACAAGGTAGCCGTAGGAGAACCTGCGGCTGGATCACCTCCTTTCTAGGGAGTAGATGCAAAGACTTCGGTCAATGCAAAACATCTACTGTAATTACTCGTAACCTATTCTCTGTTTAATTTTGAGAGACTAATTTTAGTTAACTCTTCTGAGTTAACTAAAAATTTAATCTTTCTAAAAATGTTCTTTGAAAATTGCACAGTGAAATTAAAGTTGTTTTAATAAGTTAAAACTACGTAAGTAGTTAGATGGATTTAATACAATTTCGCAAAATGAATTAAAACGTTTATGTAAATAGACGAAATTATCTATGCAAATAGATAAAGATAAAGGTTAAGCTACAAAGGGCGCATGGCGAATGCCTTGGCACTAGGAGCCGAAGAAGGACGCGTTAAGCTGCGATAAGCTTTGGGTAGGCGCAAATAGCCTGTGATCCAAAGATTTCCGAATGGGGGAACCCACATAGTAACAACTATGTACTGCATACTGAATAAATAGGTATGCAGAGGTAGACCCGGGGAACTGAAACATCTAAGTACCCGGAGGAAGAGAAAGAAACATCGATTTCCTAAGTAGCGGCGAGCGAAAGGGAAAGAGCCCAAACCTAGGTCTTTGACCTAGGGGTTGAGGATAGATCATAAATACTGCAATTCCTTAATTGAAGATAGCTGGAAAGCTGCTCCGCAGAAGGTAATAGGCCTGTAAATGAAAAGGAAAAACAGTCAGATCTAATCCAGAGTACCACGAGACACGTGAAACCTTGTGGGAAGCAGGGAGGACCACCTCCCAAGGCTAAATACTACCTAGTGACCGATAGTGAAGAAGTACCGTGAGGGAAAGGTGAAAAGAACCCCGGAAGGGGAGTGAAATAGAACCTGAAACCGTGTGCCTACAACCGGTCGGAGCACTTTATATGTGTGACGGCGTGCTTTTTGTAGAACGAGCCAACGAGTTACGATATGTAGCGAGGTTAAGTACTTAAGGTACGGAGCCGAAGGGAAACCAAGTCTGAATAGGGCGTATAGTTGCATGTCGTAGACCCGAAACCGGGTGACCTATCCATGGCCAGGATGAAGCGGAAGTAAAATTCCGTGGAGGTCCGAACCACGTTGGTGTTGAAAAACCATGGGATGAGCTGTGGATAGCGGAGAAATTCCAATCGAACTCGGAGATAGCTGGTTCTCCTCGAAATAGCTTTAGGGCTAGCGTCGATTAATTGAGTAATGGAGGTAGAGCACTGAATGAGCTAGGGGCTGACAACAGTTACTGAACTCTATCAAACTCCGAATGCCATATACTTTTATTTCGGCAGTCAGACTGCGAATGATAAGATCCGTAGTCAAAAGGGAAACAGCCCAGACCATCAGCTAAGGTCCCAAAGTGTAAGTTAAGTGGAAAAGGATGTGGGATTTCTAAGACAACTAGGATGTTGGCTCAGAAGCAGCCACTCATTCAAAGAGTGCGTAATAGCTCACTAGTCAAGAGATCCTGCGCCGAAGATGTCCGGGGCTAAAACTTACCACCGAAGCTATGGGTGTACACTATGTGTACGCGGTAGAGGAGCTTTCTGTACTGGCTGAAGTCATACCGTAAGGAGTGGTGGACGGTACAGAAGTGAGAATGTTGGCATAAGTAGCGAGAGTTAAGTGAGAATCTTAACGGTCGAAAACCTAAGGTTTCCTGAGGAAGGCTCGTCCTCTCAGGGTTAGTCGGGACCTAAGCCGAGGCCGAAAGGCGTAGGTGATGGACAATCGGTTGATATTCCGATACCACCAATGGACGTTATTAGAAATGGGATGACGCAGGAGGATAAGATGTGCACACTATTGGATGTGTGTCTAAGCATTTAGGCGGAGCAAGCAGGCAAATCCGTTTGCTCTTAACGCTGAGATGTGATGGGGAAGGGAATTTATTCCTGAAGTATCTGATTCCACGCTGCCAAGAAAAGTCTCTATCGAGGATATTGGTGCCCGTACCGCAAACCGACACAGGTAGGTGAGGAGAGAATCCTAAGACCATCGGAAGAATTGCTGTTAAGGAACTCGGCAAATTGACCCCGTAACTTCGGGAGAAGGGGTGCCTACGAAAGTAGGTCGCAGAGAATAGGCCCAAGCAACTGTTTAGCAAAAACACAGGTCTCTGCTAAAGCGAAAGCTGATGTATAGGGGCTGACGCCTGCCCGGTGCTGGAAGGTTAAGGGGATTACTTAGCGCAAGCGAAGGTATGAACTTAAGCCCCAGTAAACGGCGGCCGTAACTATAACGGTCCTAAGGTAGCGAAATTCCTTGTCGGGTAAGTTCCGACCCGCACGAATGGCGTAATGATTTGGGCACTGTCTCAACAGCACATCCGGCGAAATTGTAGTGCCAGTGAAGATGCTGGCTACCCGCGATTGGACGGAAAGACCCCGTAGAGCTTTACTGTAGCTTAGCATTGAATTTCGGTATTGTCTGTACAGGATAGGTGGGAGACTGAGAAACATGGGCGTCAGCCTGTGTGGAGTCATCCTTGGGATACCACCCTGACAGTACTGAGGTTCTAACTGGAGGCCATGAATCTGGTCACAGGACATTGTTAGGTGGGCAGTTTGACTGGGGCGGTCGCCTCCAAAAAAGTAACGGAGGCGCTCAAAGGTTCCCTCAGCGCGGTTGGAAATCGCGCGAAGAGTGCAAAGGCAGAAGGGAGCCTGACTGCGACACCTACAAGTGGAGCAGGGACGAAAGTCGGACTTAGTGATCCGGTGGTACCTCGTGGGAGGGCCATCGCTCAACGGATAAAAGCTACCTCGGGGATAACAGGCTGATCTCCCCCAAGAGTCCACATCGACGGGGAGGTTTGGCACCTCGATGTCGGCTCGTCGCATCCTGGGGCTGAAGTAGGTCCCAAGGGTTGGGCTGTTCGCCCATTAAAGCGGCACGCGAGCTGGGTTCAGAACGTCGTGAGACAGTTCGGTCCCTATCCGTCGCGGGCGTAGGAAATTTGAAGGGAGCTGTCCTTAGTACGAGAGGACCGGGATGGACAAACCTCTGGTGCACCAGTTGTCACGCCAGTGGCATCGCTGGGTAGCTATGTTTGGAAGGGATAAACGCTGAAAGCATCTAAGCGTGAAGCCCACCCTGAGATGAGATTTCCCATAACTCGTGCGTAAGCACGGTGTTAGTAAGACTCCTGGAAGAACACCAGGTTGATAGGTTAGAGGTGTAAGCATGGTAACATGTTCAGCTGACTAATACTAATAAGTCGAGGGCTTGACCTTAATATATATAAGCGAAAATTTCACTGTGCAATTTTGAGAGAATATTTTTCTGTAAAGAAAAAAATATCTCTATATGGAGATAATAGTGAGAAGATATTTTATATCTAATATCCGTAGTCAACGACGGTAGATTCTCAATTATTATTGCTAGAAAACAAATCTGGTGATTATGGCATGAAGGTAACACCCGTTCCCATACCGAACACGATGGTTAAGCTTCAATGCGCCAATGGTACTGCAGGGGTGACCTTGTGGGAGAGTAGGTTGTCGCCAGGTCATAAGGCTCCTTGGTCAAGCGGTTAAGACACCACCCTTTCACGGTGGTAACAGGGGTTCAATTCCCCTAGGAGTCACCATATATGTATTGCAGGTGTGGCGGAATGGCAGACGCACTAGACTTAGGATCTAGCGCTTTACGGCGTGGGGGTTCAAGTCCCTTCACCTGCACCATATTTATTAAGCGGGTATAACTCAATGGTAGAGTGTTAGCCTTCCAAGCTAATTACGAGGGTTCGATTCCCTCTACCCGCTCCATTTTATTTTGTTAATATGTGTCTTTAGCTCAGTTGGATAGAGCAACGCCCTTCTAAGGCGTGGGCCGGGGGTTCAAATCCCTTAAGACACACCATTATATTGTTGGGACGTCGCCAAGCGGTAAGGCACCACACTTTGACTGTGGCATTCGTAGGTTCAAATCCTGCCCTCCCAGCCAATATGGTTTACTAGCTCAGTTGGTAGAGCACATGACTTTTAATCATGGTGTCCGGGGTTCGATTCCCCGGTAAGCCACCAAACTTTATAAGGCTCCTTGGTCAAGAGGTTAAGACACCACCCTTTCACGGTAGTAACAGGGGTTCAATTCCCCTAGGAGTCACCATAAAAAAAAGTCCTTGCTAATGCAAGGACTTTTTTGTTGATAATTTTTTGATTTATGAAATAATGAGCAATGTATCCACATAAAATACTATTATCACTGTGGATATGTTGATAACTTTTATAAATTGGTGTATATTTATAAAAATGGAGTTGAAAATATGTTTATAAATAAAAGAGTTTTTATTGCAGAATTTATAACAAGACCAAATAGATTTCAGGCTTATGTAAATTTAAATGGTGAAGAGTTAATGGTTCACGTTCCAAATACAGGAAGATGCAGGGAAATATTAATTCCTGGATCTAAGGTTTTATTAAGAGAAGAGCTTAATCCTACTAGAAAAACACTATATGATTTAATTGCAGGATATAAAGGTAATAAAATCATCAATATAGATTCACAAATTCCTAATAGTGTTGTTGATGAAGCTTTGAAGAATAAAAAGATACAAAATCTTGTTAAATATAATATTATACACAGGGAAAAAACTTTTGGAAATAGTAGATTTGATTTTAAGATATCTAATGATATGGGCGACACGTATTATCTTGAAGTAAAGGGCGTAACATTAGAAGTAGATGGTAAAAGTATGTTTCCAGATGCACCTACAGAGAGGGGAACAAAACACTTATTAGAGCTTATTGAGGCTAAAAAAATGGGGTTTGGAGCTGGAGTACTATTTCTTATTCAAATGAATAATATAAAAAATTTTTCTCCGAATGACGATATGGATGCAGCCTTTGGGAATGCCCTAAGATTAGCTTGCAAAAGTGGCGTTGATATTTATGCTTATGAATGTGAAGTTGGTGAAAATTTTATAACTTTAAGTCAGTCAGTTCAGGTTATTTTATAATTAATTTTATGGGACTTATTAATAATGACTTTGAAATAAATGGTTGTGTAGTTAAATAGATGTTAAGGAGGAAAAGTTTTGAAATTTATATATTGCCCGATTTGTGGAAGAGAATTAATTGAAAAATACAGCTGGGATGAAGGTGGGGTTCCATATTGCCCTGTGGATGATATTATGTATTTTGACACACCCAAACCATGTGTAGTAGTTGCAGTTATGAAGGGTAAAGAAATTTTGCTTCTTAAACAAAGTTATATTTTTAAAAATTCAAAGGTATTAGTGTCGGGATATGTAACCAACGGAGAATCTGTTGAAGAAACTGTATACAGGGAAGTCAAAGAGGAAACAGGAATAACTGTTGGAGATATAAAATATTTGGGAAGTGATTATTTAGTATCTAAAGAAATTGTAATGCTAACTTTTAGTGCTGCGTATATTGAGGGTGAAATAAATAAGTCTTCTGAAGTTGAATGGGTTGATTGGGGTAATATAGATGATGCTCTATGTGAAATGAGTGAAGATGAAATAGGAAAAAGAATTGTTAGGAAATTGCTAAAGGAAATTGAGTGTGAGGGAGAAAAAGCATTAAAATAATTACCAGTATAAATAAAACAATATAGTATTATAGGTAGAATTAAACAACCATTGTAAGTATAATTGCACTTATGATATTAAAAAAAATATTGTTAAAATCGTAAAGGTCAGGATAAATAATATATAGCACTAATATTAAATAACTAGAAAAAGGGAGAGGGACAAAAATGGAAAAAAACAATGAGAATAAAAATTTGAACAAAAAAGTACCTCAAATAACAGGAACTTTGAGAAGTCATATGATAGAGCTACCGGTTGCAATAAGGGATGCAAGTGGTATTGTAATATTTGGAAAAAGATTAAAGTCTTTCGTGTTTACTACGGATGTAGCAGTTATAAGAAATACAAACGCTGATGCAATTATTGCCGTATATCCATTTACACCTCAGCCCATTATAACGGAAGCATTAGTACTCGCTGCAGATGTACCAGTATTTTGTGGTGTTGGGGGAGGAATTACTACAGGTAAAAGAGTAACAAATTTAGCGCTAGATGCTGAATTTAAAGGTGCTATGGGAGTAGTAGTTAATAGTCCAATTC
This sequence comes from Clostridium estertheticum, assembly GCF_011065935.2. NCBI lineage: Bacteria > Bacillati > Bacillota > Clostridia > Eubacteriales > Clostridiaceae > Clostridium > Clostridium estertheticum. The sequence goes on from NZ_JAAMNH020000001.1 coordinate 66,438, forward strand.
ACAATGATGTTATAAAACAAATAAGAGAAACTATAGATATTCCAATAATAGTTACTATTATATCCGAATTTGAAGATATAGAAGCAAGAATAAATGCAGGAGCAACTATACTTAACGTTTCAGGAGCGAGAAAGACGGCTTATATAGTTAGCAAAATAAGAGAAAAACATCCTGATTTTCCTATAATCGCTACTGGTGGCCCAAATGATGAGAGTATAAGGGAAACTATAAGAGCAGGAGCTAATGGGATTACATATACACCACCAATAGTAGCTGATATTTTAAATGAAATAATGATTAAGTACAGAAAGAATTATGAGATAAAGAACGAAGACGAATAATACATTAAAATAAACTAATTATAAATAAAATTGAAATAAAGTGGTAGGTGATAAAATGGCTGTAGGTGGAGATAATTGTGATAAATGCCCTGAAGCACTAGCAAAAGAATGTGATGGAGAAGCTTCCGACTGCATTTGTAAAAGGTGTCCAAGAAATTTAGGTCAGTGTTTAACTACAAAATACTGTAGAGAAACTGAATCTATAATTAATATATAATTTAAAATAACATGTAGAAGCTACTAGAACATTTTATGTTTTAGTAGCTTCTTTAAATTTTAACCTAATAAGAATTAAAAACCTAAAAAATAGGAAGACTAAAATATAACATATAAAACTATTAATGTTTGGAGGATTTTATGGTTTCAAGTGATTTAAAAATGAGAGTAGCTGAGAATTGTCATGGATATAGGCCTATATATTACATGGGACTCATGAATAGCATCACTTATGGGTCTAGAAGTTGCAGTAGTTGTGTTAATTATGTTAGAGAAAAATGTATAGAGGAATTATTTGATGAAATTAGGGAAACAATAATGTCAAATTGACTGATTTTAAATTAGGTACATGAAAAGAAATAGATTAGTATAATAAATTATTATTTATTTCAGTGTGCCTTAAAAGGAGGAATAATATTATGCCAAATATAGAACAGATGTCCCATGTAGCAAATAGTTGTCATGGATATGACTCAGTAGGTACAGGATTTCAATCTTCAATAGGTACACCATTTAGTAAAAGCTGTGAAAATTGCCATCATTTTAAAAATGATAAATGTGAGATTAATTTATTTGACAGGGTTTTAGCAGGTCTCGATCAAGGTTAATGTAGATAATAAGTCACTAATACTCTAGCAGTAATTTTTGGAAGGTAGTTTTCTCACGCTTAGTATATATAAGAAACATGAGTTATTATATCATATGGTAATAATTACCTTACAAAAATACTGTTAAAACAGTAAATTGAAGCAATATTTTAGAATATATGTTAGAATAGTATATGCTTTTATATGATAAATGTAGAATAATAGCTAAAGTTCTCATAATATTTATTTCTATTATATTGAGAAATTTATATTTAAGTGTTAAAATGAAAGTGGTTATTAGACTTCAAGACAGATTACAAAATGAATAATAAATGGCAAAAGCCAAAACTTGGAGGGTGAATTATGCATAAAAGATTATTTATACCAGGACCAGTAGAGGTAGCAGAAGATGTACTTCAAAAAATGGCTACTCCTCAAATATCACATAGAGGTAAGGAAGCATCTGCATTACAAAGAAACATAAGTGATAAAATGAGAAAAGTATTTAATACTAAAGAAGAAATATTACTTTCAACTAGTTCAGGAAGTGGACTAATGGAAGGTGCTGTTCGTACATGTACAGCAAAAAGAGCAGCAGTATTTTCAGTAGGAGCATTTGGAAACAGATGGTTTGAAATGTGTACAGCTAATGGAGTACCAGCAGATAAAATAGAATCTGAATGGGGACAACCAACAACTCCAGAAATGCTTGAAGAAGCATTATCAACTGGAAAATATGATTTAATAACTATTACTATGAACGAGACTTCAACAGGACTTATGAATGACATGAAAGCTCTTTCAGATGTATACAAAAAATACCCTGAAGTTGTAGTATGTGTTGATACAGTAAGCAACGCTGCTGGTACAGAAGTAAAAGTAGACGAATGGGCTATAGATATCTGTATTACATCAACTCAAAAATGTTTAGGATTACCTGCAGGAATGGCTATTTGTTCATTCTCAAAAAAAGCAGTAGAAAGAGCTAAACAAGTTACAAACAGAGGAATATATTTCGATTTATTAGGAATGTATGATTACATACAAAAGAAAGATTATCAATATCCATCTACTCCATCACTTGCACATATGTTTGCACTAGATTATCAACTAGATAAGATACTCGCAGAAGGTTTAGAGAAAAGGTTTGCAAGACATATTGCTGGTGCAGAGCTTGTTCGTGCATGGGCTAGAAAATACTTTGAAGTATTCCCTGATGAAAACTTTTTGTCAAACACATTAACTAACATTAAAAACACAAGAGAAATTAATGTATCTGACTTAAACAAGAAATTAGGCGAAAAAGGCTTTATGATTTCTAATGGTTATGGAAAATTGAAAGATAAGACATTTAGAATAGCTCATATGGCTGAAACTACACCAAAAGAAATAGAAGATTTACTAGTGTTAATTAGCGAGATTTTAGGACTTAAATAATTAAAAATTAAAATTAAGAATGAAAAATTATAATTTGATTTTTCATTCTTAATTTAACTTTAAGTAATCATTGAAAATAATATGCTTTAATGGGGTAAGCCATTAAAGTATAACGTTTTCTGTATATAAAGAGGAGGCTTATCATGATTAGAGTATTAGTTACTGATGGTATGGAGAAAAATGCTATTGAAGAGTTAAAAGCTAAGGGATTCGAAGTTGTTGAACATTTTTATGAACCTGAAGTTTTAGGCGAAGCATTAAAAGATTTTGACGTAATTGTGGTTAGATCTGCAACAAAGGTTAGACAATCAATAATAGATATTGCAGCAGAGGCAGGAAGACTAAAGCTTATAATACGTGGCGGAGTAGGCGTTGACAATATAGACGTAGCGTATGCTATGGAAAAAGGTATAAAAGTTTCTAACACTCCAAATGCAAGTAGTGCATCTGTAGCAGAACTTGCTCTTTCTCATATGTTTGCTATATCGAGATTTATCAATATTTCTAATGTATCTATGAGACAAGGTAAATGGGATAAGAAGAAATATGAAGGCGTAGAAATTGGCGGAAAAACTTTAGGTCTTATTGGATTTGGAAGAATATCAAGAGAACTAGCTAAAAAAGCATCTGCACTTGGTATGAAAGTTATATATACAGATATAATAGGAAAGGCTAAAGATTGTGATGAATATGAATTCTGTGAATTAAATGATGTTTTAAAAAGAGCAGATTATCTATCATTACATATACCGTTCTTTAAAGAGCAAGGAGCTCTTATAGGAAAGGACCAATTAGCTATGATGAAGGATGGATCATTCTTAATCAACTGTGCTAGAGGTGGAGTAGTTGACGAAGCTGCACTAGTTGAAGCATTAGATAACGGTAAACTCGCAGGAGCTGGAATAGATGTTTTTGTTGAAGAACCAACTAAAAATGAAGCACTAGTTAATCATCCAAAGGTTTCTGTAACACCACATATTGGTGCTGCAACTAAAGAAGCTCAAACAAGAATAGGTAGTGAAATAAACAGTATTATTTGTGATTTTTTCAAATAAATTAATTAACCGCGGGAGGAATAATCATGGCAGTAGTAAGACCTTTTAAAGCATACAGACCACAATTAGATTTAGTAGAGAAAGTAGCAGCTCTTCCTTATGATGTTATGAATAGTGAAGAAGCTAGAGAAATGGTAATAGGAAAACCTTATTCATTTCTACATGTTGATAAACCAGAGGTAGATCTAGAGCCGGGAATAGATATTCACAGTGAGCAAGTTTACCTTAAAGCTAGTGAAAATCTTAAAAAAATGATTAATTATAAAGTTTATATGCAAGAAGAAAAACCTTGTTTGTATATTTATAGACAAATAATGGATGGGAGACCTCAAACTGGTATAGTTGCTTGTGCTTCAATTGATGATTATATAAATGATATAATTAAAAAGCATGAGTTAACAAGAGCAGATAAAGAGCTTGATAGATTTAATCATGTTGATTATACAAATGCTAATACTGGACCAATATTCTTAACATATAGACATAAAGATGAAATAGATGCTTTAGTAAAAAACTGGACAGAAACAAAAACACCAGTATATGATTTTAAATCAGAAGATGGTGTATCTCAAATTATTTGGGTCATAGATGAGGAAGAGGTTATTAATAAACTATCAGCATTATTTGCTGGAACAGATTATTTATATATAGCTGACGGTCATCATAGATCAGCTTCAGCTGTTAAAGTTGGACTAAAGAGAAGACAAGAAAACCCATCATACACAGGTGATGAGGAATTCAATTTCTTCTTATCAGTTATATTCCCAGATAATGATTTATATGTAATGGATTATAATAGAGTTGTAGCAGATTTAAACGGAAATACTTCAGAAGAATTTATGAATAAAGCTTCTGAAAAATTTGATATTACTCCTTATGAAGGTGAAGGACAGTTTAAACCAGAAGTTCAAAGAACATATGGAATGTTCATAGATGGAAAATGGTATAAACTAGCTGCTAAAGAAGGAACTTTTAATATAAAAGATCCAGTAGATAGATTAGACGTATCAATACTTCAAAATAATCTATTAGAACCAATTCTAGGAATTGATGATCCAAGAACAAACTCAAGAATTGATTTCGTGGGTGGAATAAGAGGACTTGGAGAACTTGAAAGAAGAGTTAATGAAGGAATGAAAGTTGCATTCTCTATGTGTGCTACAACTATGGACGATTTAATGGATATAGCAAATGCAGGGAAAACAATGCCTCCTAAATCAACTTGGTTTGAACCAAAATTACAAAGTGGAATATTTGTTCACGAATTATAATCTAAAGTAATAATATTAATAGAACTGTTCAAATAATGAGAAAAGGCTACGCATATGCGTGGCCTTTTTAAATATATAGGGTATAATGAGATTATAAGATTAATTTGTTATAATTGAAATAGTTACAAGATTATACATTCAAAGGAGAGAGAAACATATGCCACAGCATTCATTGTCAAGAACAGAGTTACTAATAGGTATGGATAGTTTAAACAAATTACAAAAAAGTAAGGTAGTAGTATTTGGAATAGGTGGAGTTGGTAGTTATACAGTTGAGGCACTAGTAAGAGCTGGTGTTGGTAAATTGGTATTAATAGATGACGATACAATATGTTTAACAAATTTAAACAGGCAAATACATGCTACATTTAATACTATAGGTAAAAGTAAGGTTTTAGTAATGAAGGAGAGAATCCTTGAAATAAATCCTAAATGTGAAGTTATCACTCATGAAACTTTTGTAACAGCGGACAATATGGGAGATATTATAACCACCGATACAGATTATGTAGTGGATGCTATTGATACAGTTACTTCAAAAATAGCACTAGCTCTTTACTGCAAAGAGCATAGCATCGATATCATATGTTGTTTGGGCACAGGCAATAAATTAGATCCAACTCTATTTAGAGTTGCAGATATTTATGCTACGAAAGTATGTCCACTTGCAAAGGTTATGAGACATGAGCTAAGAAAGCGTAATGTTGAAAGTCTTAAGGTAGTCTATTCTGAGGAAATGCCTATAAGGCCTAAGCTGGACGAAGTTATAACATGCAAAGAGGGCTGTGTATGTACAGGAGGTTCAAAGAAATGTGCTATGAAAAGACAGATTCCCGGCAGTATATCCTTTGTTCCTCCAGTAGCAGGAATGATAATTGGTGGAGAAGTTATTAAGGATTTAATTAAAAAGAGCTGCTAATATTTAATGTTATAAGTAATGAATAAAAGATAAGAGTGCTAATTAATGCACTCTTATCTTATTTTACTTACAATCATTTTTATGATTACATTTATAATAATCACATGTTTTTCCGCAAGATTCAAGATGTATCATAATATTAGTATACTTTAATAATTTTTCTATACCATTTTCAATTTCATCACATATACCATGAGCATCTTTTACTGACATGTTGTCGGGCACTACTAAATGTAAATCCACATATTTATTACGCCCAGATATTCTTGTTTTAAGATCATGGTAATTACAATAGATAGAAGCATGTTTGCTTATTTCACCGGTTATTATTTGAATTTCTTCATCAGATAATTTAATATCTAAAAGCGGATTAAAAGCAGTTTTTAATAGTTGAAAGGATTCTTTCAGTATAAAAATAGCAACCAAAATTGCTACTATTGGATCTAAATAGTTTAGACCTGTAATCCAAATAAGCATTAAACCTCCGCCTACACCCAGTGACGTGTATACATCTGATTTTAAGTGAAGAGCATCTGCTTCTAAAGCGATGGAGGATTCTTCCTTTGCTACTTTATACAATTTCTTAGATACTATAAAGTTTATAGCAGCGGATATAAACATAACTATAAAGCCTATCCCAATGGAATCTATGCCCTGAGGATTAATAATCTTTTTAACTGATTCTACTATTATCCAAATAGAAGCTACAAATATTAAAAGGGCTTCTATTACTCCGGATATGTTTTCTATCTTTCCATGTCCATAAGGGTGAGTTTCATCTGCAGGCTTATCAGATATTTTCACAGAAAAGAAGGCAATTATTGAAGCAAGTAAATCCATAGTTGAGTGGATTGCTTCAGACAGTATGCTTACCGAACCTGTAAAAAGACCTACTATTAGTTTCATAATTATTAAACTTGTGTTAGAGATTATTGATAATCTTGCAGTTTTTACTTTTACATTCATATATAATACCCCATTTTAAATAAATTTGTGTAATTAATTATCATTTGATAAAAATAATTAGTATTATAATATCTAATTTTCTATAAAAAGTCAAGGTTTGACGGTATAGTAAACAATATCAATTGATAATGATTTACTTTATTAATTATCAATAGTATTATATTATAGTTATTTTTATATTCATACTAAGAAAACGAACATTTTCTTAGTATGATACCAAGAAAATGTTCGTCCATTTTATATGAAATATTTTAAAAATAAAATTGATTTATTCCCATTCATTTAAGAATGAATATAAGGCAGGATAAACATTTAAACTGCTCATTAAAGATATATATTCATCCATAGCCTTATCATTTTCAGTGGAAGTCTTTATAGCCCTTATCATTGTGTTTTTAGGTGTTTCAAGTGGAGAAATATATTCCACCACAGAAACCTCATATCCTTTAGCTTCTAACATCAAAGAGCGCATCCCATCTGTTAAAATATCCGCCATTCTTGTTTTAAATACACCCTGCTTTAGTATATTTTTAAAGGGTTCATAAGAATATTGACTTAAAAGTTCTTTATGGCAACAGGGAACTGCAATTATCACATCGGAGTTTACTCTTATTCCCAGAGCTAATGCCATATCTGTAGCGGTATCACAAGCGTGCAGGGACAATACTACATGTATATTTTTAGCGGGCTTATAATCTTTAATATCTATAGCGTGAAATTCCATATTTCTATAGTTTAAATTTTTGGCCATAATCCTGCAAGAGTCTATTACAGCTTCAGAGTAATCTAGTCCAATAAAATGGCATTTTTTCCTTTTGACTTCTGTTAAATAATAGTTAAGTACAAAGGATAAATAAGATTTTCCACAGCCACAATCTAATATGTTTACAATTTCATTTTTAGGAAGTTTATCTAAGATCCCTTCTAATAGTTCTACATAACGATCAATTTGATTATATTTTCTTATTTTATCATTTTTAACTTTACCATCCTTACTCATTATTCCTAGTTCTTTTAGTAAAGCATCTGCACTACCAATCTTAATATAGTAATCTCTATTTAAAAGAGTGGAAGTAGTTCCACTAATACTCGAAGAGGCTGATTTGGAAGAAATATTATTTGAATTTTCCTCCTCTATAGAAGATATATCTAAGTTCTTCATAGTTACATTTTTATTATCAGCAGAGATTAAAATCTTAGAACCTCTTTCACTATAAATTAGTGATAAACTTTCATAGCTTTCAGCTTCTTTAATTATGTTTGAAAATAATTGATTGATACTTAAGGTATCTGTTTTTCCATTAAAATTATACTTGATATCTCCATTGTCATAGAGGCCTATTCCTTTAAATTCCTTTAGACCTGATATGTAGTTGGTATTAATTTGTTTAAATATTGAAGAGTTTTCAGAGAACCTATTTTCAAGACCCATTAAAAAAAGTTTTAATTTATTAATATTTTGCTTATTTATTGTGCTCAACCCTTTCTTTTATAATTATTCACAGTCTATATTATAAGTATAACAAAGTTTCAAAAGCTATTGAATAAAAATATAATATTATAGTTTTAACCATAAAATAGAGTTGCAAGCAGAAAAGTAAGAAAATCAGCATATTGGCTGTTTACTATATTTAACCATAATAATTTATGCTATAATAAACTTGATTAAATCAAACAAAATGAAGCTTCAATGGATCATTATATTGCAATGAAAATTAAGAGAGATAGCTCCTCAGAGTAGTATAACTAGGAGGACACCCTAGAGGACTATAAGGAGGAAATTAATTGAAAAATAAGAATAATATTATAGTTATAATTTTCCTATTTATTATGATGGCACTAAATGCAATGGCTGAAAATACTAAAGGAATATTTATACCATCCTTTAAATCGGACTTCAATATAGATAATACTGGCATAGGAATAATGATTTTTATTGGTTCCTTAGCCTACATACTGTTTTCTTATATTGGAGGAATACTTTGCGAAAAAATAGGACAAAAGAGGGTTATTATATTAGGACTCTGCTGTATGTTCTCTTCCTTATCGTTAATGTCGGTAGTAGACAGTTATACCTCCTTTTTAATAAACATGTTCATTATGAATATAGGGCTTGCACTTACAAGTATAGCTATAAACACATTAGTCCCAGTATTACTTCTAAGTTATCAAGCTATTCTTATGAACATAATTCATTTTTGTTATGGTGTGGGTGGAGCTGCAGGGCAAGCACTAGGTGGAATATTAATGACAAAGGGGTTTACCTGGAGGAATATATATCTTGGAATATCAATTTTATTTGTGATACTACTTATTGCATTTGCTTTTATAAAAATGCCTCATACTCATAAATATAGTGGAGGCAAAAAAATAAATAAATTGAATGTCTTTAAAAATAAAGTAATTTACTTCTATGTATTTGCATTAGGATTTTATGTGTTTTCTGAGGTAGCCACAGTAAGTTGGCTGGTGAATTATATAAAAGATAATTATAAATACAATAGCAGTAAGAGTGCTTTTTACAGTGTTTTGTTTTTGATTATATTTAGTATTGGAAGGTTAGTTGGGGGATTTGTAGTTGAAAAGCTAGGATATTTAAAAACAACTATGGGTTCCTTAATAATTGCAGTGTGCTTATTCACCTTAGGACTTGTTATTGGAGAAAAGGGTCTTATAATAATATCTGCTTCAGGTTTATTTTTTGCAGTGACCTTTCCAACGCTTATACTTACTATAAGTAAGGTATTCAGGCAAAATACTGCCTACATAACAGGAGTTATAGTTACATTAACTTCTTCCGTTAATATGCTGCTCAACTTGGTAATAGGTAAATTAAATGATAAGGTTGGTACTTATTTTGCCTTTTATATGATACCAATAAGTCTAATAATATCTATTATTTTTATATATCTTATTTATATAAACACAAAAAGTAATTTTATTGTAGATAGTGGGGTTAACAATGAACAAGGGTAAATATGTGAATTTAGAAGCGCTAAAGGGAAATGAGAGAGAGTACGTAATAAAGGACAATACGTATATTATATTAGGAAGAATATTCATAGTTGAATTAGATAAACAAAATAAGTTTTGCCTTTTTAGATTGAAATTTCATAGAAATACTAATGAAAATTATGAATATTTAAAAGATACATTAAAGCTTATGCTGAATATCTTGTTTAAAAACATGGGAATAAACAAAGTAAATGTTATAGCTCATGAAACAATAAATACAAACGCTTTTACTGATTTAGGCTTTGATCTAGAAGGTATTATAACAGATAGTGTAGTAAATAAATCTGAATACCAATCAGAGCTTATTTTTGGTATAAGTAGTTTTGCTTTTAATAGAAGTTTATTAGAAAAGGATTTAGAAATTAAAGGTGCAAATATTATAATTAGGGTATTAACTCCTGGAGATGCAGAAGAGGTGTTAGATTATCACTTAAGAAACAGAGAATTTCTAAGGCGATTTGAACCCTCTAGAGATGAAGGGTTTTATACAATGGACAGCCAAAAGCGTACCTTAACAGAAAGTTACAAACAGTTTTTAAGGGGGACTGGTGTTAATTTTGGTATATATAACAGTAATAAACTTATTGGGAAAATAAGAATATCAAATGTAGTTATGGGTGTTTTTAAAAATGCTTTTATAGGTTATTCCTTGGATGAAAAACAGCAAGGCATGGGATATATGAAGGAGGCAGTTAAACTTGTAGTAGAATACGCTTTTGAGGAATTAGAGTTACATAGAATAGAAGCAACTACTCTAATTGACAATGAAAAGTCACAAAGAGTCTTAAAAAACTCTGGGTTTAAAGAACTTGGTATAAGTGAAAAGTACTTATACATAAATGGTGAATGGAGAGACCACGTGGTTTTTTATAAGGTTAAAAGTAGTTAACTAATTTATAAAATCTGAATTTCATATTGAATTAAAATCAGCATGAGTATAGATGTTTTTATAAGTGATGTTATTTGGGCTAAGTTTATAAGGAGGCTTATGTATACGAGTCCTAGTGTATCAATATAAGAAAAACGTAGAATAAGGTAGAAATTGAGATTATTGTGTACCTATATTGAGATGTTTACCATATATAACAAAATAGATATAGTGGATTATGATAAAATACTATTTGTTGCTGCGGTTTAGTAGTGACAAAGCAACCATCATAGCATAAAAGAAAAATTAACTTAAAAGATTAAAAAACTATTGACAGATGATTGAATAACTGATAAAGTAGTAGAAGTCGTCACATGATGACAAAGCGAATTGGTCTTTGAAAATTAAACAGAGAAATAGGTAAAATAGCGAAATAATATTTCGTTAGACCAGTTAATTACTTTAGATAAAAAAGTAATTTTAGTCGTAAGACTAAAAAGTATGTAATGAGCTTGCTAACCAGCTTAACAGTTGGCGCAGATTATTCATTTCAAATAAAAAGTGTAAACTTTTAAATTGAGAGTTTGATCCTGGCTCAGGACGAACGCTGGCGGCGTGCCTAACACATGCAAGTCGAGCGATGAAACCCTTCGGGGTGGATTAGCGGCGGACGGGTGAGTAACACGTGGGTAACCTGCCTCAAAGAGGGGAATAGCCTCCCGAAAGGGAGATTAATACCGCATAATATGTTTTGATCGCATGATTGAGACATCAAAGGATTCTCTTTAGAGTTTCCACTTTGAGATGGACCCGCGGCGCATTAGCTAGTTGGTGAGGTAACGGCCCACCAAGGCAACGATGCGTAGCCGACCTGAGAGGGTGATCGGCCACATTGGAACTGAGACACGGTCCAGACTCCTACGGGAGGCAGCAGTGGGGAATATTGCGCAATGGGGGAAACCCTGACGCAGCAACGCCGCGTGAATGATGAAGGCCTTCGGGTTGTAAAGTTCTGTCTTCTGGGACGATAATGACGGTACCAGAGGAGGAAGCCACGGCTAACTACGTGCCAGCAGCCGCGGTAATACGTAGGTGGCAAGCGTTGTCCGGATTTACTGGGCGTAAAGGATGCGTAGGCGGACATTTAAGTCAGATGTGAAATACCCGAGCTTAACTTGGGTGCTGCATTTGAAACTGGGTGTCTAGAGTGCAGGAGAGGTAAGTGGAATTCCTAGTGTAGCGGTGAAATGCGTAGAGATTAGGAAGAACACCAGTGGCGAAGGCGACTTACTGGACTGTAACTGACGCTGAGGCATGAAAGCGTGGGGAGCAAACAGGATTAGATACCCTGGTAGTCCACGCCGTAAACGATGAATACTAGGTGTCGGGGGTCGAACCTCGGTGCCGCAGTTAACACAATAAGTATTCCGCCTGGGGAGTACGATCGCAAGATTAAAACTCAAAGGAATTGACGGGGGCCCGCACAAGCAGCGGAGCATGTGGTTTAATTCGAAGCAACGCGAAGAACCTTACCTAGACTTGACATCCCCTGCATAACCCAGAGATGGGCGAAGTCCTTCGGGACAGGGTGACAGGTGGTGCATGGTTGTCGTCAGCTCGTGTCGTGAGATGTTGGGTTAAGTCCCGCAACGAGCGCAACCCTTATCATTAGTTGCTACCATTAAGTTGAGCACTCTAGTGAGACTGCCCGGGTTAACCGGGAGGAAGGTGGGGATGACGTCAAATCATCATGCCCCTTATGTCTAGGGCTACACACGTGCTACAATGGTGAGTACAAAGAGATGCAAGACCGCAAGGTGGAGCCAAACTCAAAAACTCATCCCAGTTCGGATTGTAGGCTGCAACTCGCCTACATGAAGCCGGAGTTGCTAGTAATCGCGAATCAGCATGTCGCGGTGAATACGTTCCCGGGCCTTGTACACACCGCCCGTCACACCATGAGAGTTGGTAACACCCGAAGTCCGTGAGGTAACCGTAAGGAGCCAGCGGCCGAAGGTGGGATTGATGATTGGGGTGAAGTCGTAACAAGGTAGCCGTAGGAGAACCTGCGGCTGGATCACCTCCTTTCTAGGGAGTAGATGCAAAGACTTCGGTCAATGCAAAACATCTACTGTAATTACTCGTAACCTATTCTCTGTTTAATTTTGAGAGACTAATTTTAGTTAACTCTTCTGAGTTAACTAAAAATTTAATCTTTCTAAAAATGTTCTTTGAAAATTGCACAGTGAAATTAAAGTTGTTTTAATAAGTTTAAAACTACGTAAGTAGTTATGGATGGATTTAATACAATTTCGCAAAATTAATTAAACGTCTATGTAAATAGATAAGATTGTTTATGCAAATAGACAATAGATAAAGGTTAAGCTACAAAGGGCGCATGGCGAATGCCTTGGCACTAGGAGCCGAAGAAGGACGCGTTAAGCTGCGATAAGCTTTGGGTAGGCGCAAATAGCCTGTGATCCAAAGATTTCCGAATGGGGGAACCCACATAGTAACAACTATGTACTGCATACTGAATAAATAGGTATGCAGAGGTAGACCCGGGGAACTGAAACATCTAAGTACCCGGAGGAAGAGAAAGAAACATCGATTTCCTAAGTAGCGGCGAGCGAAAGGGAAAGAGCCCAAACCTAGGTCTTTGACCTAGGGGTTGAGGATAGATCATAAATACTGCAATTCCTTAATTGAAGATAGCTGGAAAGCTGCTCCGCAGAAGGTAATAGGCCTGTAAATGAAAAGGAAAAACAGTCAGATCTAATCCAGAGTACCACGAGACACGTGAAACCTTGTGGGAAGCAGGGAGGACCACCTCCCAAGGCTAAATACTACCTAGTGACCGATAGTGAAGAAGTACCGTGAGGGAAAGGTGAAAAGAACCCCGGAAGGGGAGTGAAATAGAACCTGAAACCGTGTGCCTACAACCGGTCGGAGCACTTTATATGTGTGACGGCGTGCTTTTTGTAGAACGAGCCAACGAGTTACGATATGTAGCGAGGTTAAGTACTTAAGGTACGGAGCCGAAGGGAAACCAAGTCTGAATAGGGCGTATAGTTGCATGTCGTAGACCCGAAACCGGGTGACCTATCCATGGCCAGGATGAAGCGGAAGTAAAATTCCGTGGAGGTCCGAACCACGTTGGTGTTGAAAAACCATGGGATGAGCTGTGGATAGCGGAGAAATTCCAATCGAACTCGGAGATAGCTGGTTCTCCTCGAAATAGCTTTAGGGCTAGCGTCGATTAATTGAGTAATGGAGGTAGAGCACTGAATGAGCTAGGGGCTGACAACAGTTACTGAACTCTATCAAACTCCGAATGCCATATACTTTTATTTCGGCAGTCAGACTGCGAATGATAAGATCCGTAGTCAAAAGGGAAACAGCCCAGACCATCAGCTAAGGTCCCAAAGTGTAAGTTAAGTGGAAAAGGATGTGGGATTTCTAAGACAACTAGGATGTTGGCTCAGAAGCAGCCACTCATTCAAAGAGTGCGTAATAGCTCACTAGTCAAGAGATCCTGCGCCGAAGATGTCCGGGGCTAAAACTTACCACCGAAGCTATGGGTGTACACTATGTGTACGCGGTAGAGGAGCTTTCTGTACTGGCTGAAGTCATACCGTAAGGAGTGGTGGACGGTACAGAAGTGAGAATGTTGGCATAAGTAGCGAGAGTTAAGTGAGAATCTTAACGGTCGAAAACCTAAGGTTTCCTGAGGAAGGCTCGTCCTCTCAGGGTTAGTCGGGACCTAAGCCGAGGCCGAAAGGCGTAGGTGATGGACAATCGGTTGATATTCCGATACCACCAATGGACGTTATTAGAAATGGGATGACGCAGGAGGATAAGATGTGCACACTATTGGATGTGTGTCTAAGCATTTAGGCGGAGCAAGCAGGCAAATCCGTTTGCTCTTAACGCTGAGATGTGATGGGGAAGGGAATTTATTCCTGAAGTATCTGATTCCACGCTGCCAAGAAAAGTCTCTATCGAGGATATTGGTGCCCGTACCGCAAACCGACACAGGTAGGTGAGGAGAGAATCCTAAGACCATCGGAAGAATTGCTGTTAAGGAACTCGGCAAATTGACCCCGTAACTTCGGGAGAAGGGGTGCCTACGAAAGTAGGTCGCAGAGAATAGGCCCAAGCAACTGTTTAGCAAAAACACAGGTCTCTGCTAAAGCGAAAGCTGATGTATAGGGGCTGACGCCTGCCCGGTGCTGGAAGGTTAAGGGGATTACTTAGCGCAAGCGAAGGTATGAACTTAAGCCCCAGTAAACGGCGGCCGTAACTATAACGGTCCTAAGGTAGCGAAATTCCTTGTCGGGTAAGTTCCGACCCGCACGAATGGCGTAATGATTTGGGCACTGTCTCAACAGCACATCCGGCGAAATTGTAGTGCCAGTGAAGATGCTGGCTACCCGCGATTGGACGGAAAGACCCCGTAGAGCTTTACTGTAGCTTAGCATTGAATTTCGGTATTGTCTGTACAGGATAGGTGGGAGACTGAGAAACATGGGCGTCAGCCTGTGTGGAGTCATCCTTGGGATACCACCCTGACAGTACTGAGGTTCTAACTGGAGGCCATGAATCTGGTCACAGGACATTGTTAGGTGGGCAGTTTGACTGGGGCGGTCGCCTCCAAAAAAGTAACGGAGGCGCTCAAAGGTTCCCTCAGCGCGGTTGGAAATCGCGCGAAGAGTGCAAAGGCAGAAGGGAGCCTGACTGCGACACCTACAAGTGGAGCAGGGACGAAAGTCGGACTTAGTGATCCGGTGGTACCTCGTGGGAGGGCCATCGCTCAACGGATAAAAGCTACCTCGGGGATAACAGGCTGATCTCCCCCAAGAGTCCACATCGACGGGGAGGTTTGGCACCTCGATGTCGGCTCGTCGCATCCTGGGGCTGAAGTAGGTCCCAAGGGTTGGGCTGTTCGCCCATTAAAGCGGCACGCGAGCTGGGTTCAGAACGTCGTGAGACAGTTCGGTCCCTATCCGTCGCGGGCGTAGGAAATTTGAAGGGAGCTGTCCTTAGTACGAGAGGACCGGGATGGACAAACCTCTGGTGCACCAGTTGTCACGCCAGTGGCATCGCTGGGTAGCTATGTTTGGAAGGGATAAACGCTGAAAGCATCTAAGCGTGAAGCCCACCCTGAGATGAGATTTCCCATAACTCGTGCGTAAGCACGGTGTTAGTAAGACTCCTGGAAGAACACCAGGTTGATAGGTTAGAGGTGTAAGCATGGTAACATGTTCAGCTGACTAATACTAATAAGTCGAGGGCTTGACCTTAATATATATAAGCGAAAATTTCACTGTGCAATTTTGAGAGAATATAAATTTTCTCAATCTGGTGATTATGGCATGAAGGTAACACCCGTTCCCATACCGAACACGAAGGTTAAGCTTCAATGCGCTAATGGTACTGCAGGGGCAACCTTGTGGGAGAGTAGGTCGTCGCCAGGTAATGTGGCTGGATAGCTCAGTCGGTAGAGCAGAGGACTGAAAATCCTCGTGTCCCTGGTTCGATTCCTGGTCTAGCCACCAAAAAACGTCTTAGATAAATCTAAGACGTTTTTTTATGTTCAAAATAATATATTATACATTATCAATTTGCCAATTAACAGGTAATTTACCATGTAAAATTAAAAAATCATTAGTATTAGAAAAAGGTTTACTGTTAAAAAAACCTCTATATGAGGATAAGGGGCTTGGGTGAACAGACTTTATTATGTAGTGTATTGGATTTGTTATTAGAAATTGCTTAGACTGGGCATTATTTCCCCATAAAATAAAAACTATAGGTTCTGTTTTATCATTTAATAGTGTGATTATTTTATTAGTAAAATGTTCCCATCCTTTATTTTTATGAGAATTAGCTTCGCCAGCCCTAACGGTAAGAACGGTATTTAAAAGTAAAACACCTTCATCGCACCACTTTTTTAAATACCCATTGTTAGGTATATAACAGCCTATATCACTATTCAACTCTTTATATATATTTGATAGTGAAGGGGGAATAGATACACCTGATCTTACAGAAAAGCTTAAACCATGTGCTTGACCATCACCATGGTAAGGATCTTGACCAAGTATAACAACTTTTACATCCTTATATGCTGTGTATTTAAGAGCGTTAAAAATATTTTGAACTTCAGGATATATCTGGTGAGTCTCGTATTCTTTTTTTAAAAAGTTTTTCAAATTTAAAAAATATTCACTATTAAATTCTTCTAATAGTAGTTCATTCCAATCATTTAATAAATCATTCATAAAATCACCTCACTTTAGTGTATCACAAATACTTTTATTTTCATAAAACAAGTATTTACAATTTTGTGAGCAAACCTGGATCCTTCAGCTTTGGCATTGAGATCACTTGTCTATAGGGAGCATAAGTATTAATATATATATAATAGTAGTTCTGGTTGTTAACACGTTAAATAGTATATAATAAATATAAAAATATATGGTACAAGACAGTTAATAATTGTTCTGTACTTTAGAGAAAGAAATGGAGGCAGTTTATGAAAAAGACATCTAGTACTGATTTTAAAGATTTATCTCAGAAAGTAGCTCTTATTATTTTAGGTAGTTTTATTTTATCTGTTGCAGTAAATTTATTTATAATTCCCAATAAGCTTCTTAGTGGAGGTCTTTCCGGAATAGGGTTAATGTTGCAGTATATTTTTAACATACCAATGGGAATTACAATATTAATACTTAATATCCCACTTCTTATCTTGAGTATATTGAAAATAAACAAAAGATTCACCGCATTTACCATACTCGGAACAATTTCCTTATCCATTTTTTTAATTCTTACTTCATCTTTAAATAATGTTCTTGCACCTGTTGAAGAATCATATAGACTTCTTTATTGTATATATGGGGGTGTTCTTTCAGGTATTGGTATTGGAATTGTTTTTTCTAATGAAGGATCTACCGGTGGCATGGATATTATAGCTATATATGCTAAAAAGAAATATGGTATAGAAATAGGTATAATGAGCTTTGTAATAAATTTCTTAATTGTAGCTATTGGATCTGTACTATTTGATTTTAAAGTAGGATTATATACTCTGATTGCTATGTATATTACTTCTGCGGTTATGGAAAAAGTAATTAATGGATTAAATAGACGTAAAATGCTTTTAATTGTATCTAAAAAAGAAAAAGAAGTAAGTGATGCCATATTGAATAATTTTAATAGAGGAGTAACTATTTTATATGGAGAAGGCGCCTACACTAACCATAGAAAAAATGTAATGTATTGCGTTGTTTCATTGGGTCAACTACCACAAATTAAGAGAGTAATAAAAGATATAGACCAAGAAGTTTTTATATCTATAATTGATATAGCGGAGGTTCAAGGTAATGGATTTAAAAGTCCTTTAGCTTAGTTGAATAGGATATATATAATTAATTTAACCTACAATTATTTATAGTATTAAGAAATGACAGCTCCGCTGCGAGTTATAATAGATTCAATACAACAAAAGCATGTAATTTGTTACATGCTTTTGTTGTATTGTAAATTTGTTTATATAGTTTGTAGAAAATTAGTAATAAAACAAATATAAACAGGGAAATACTAAATATGGAGTTTAAAAGCTAATGTGAGTAGTAATATGTAATCAAAGAAATTTTAGATACTAAATTCCCATTATATTAACTAACAAGGAGATGTATATTTATGAAGATAGTTAAGGTAAGAAGAAATGCAGATGGAGACATTACAAACGTATTAACTAGTACTGGTGAGGAATTAGATGTGAGTAAGGCTGTGGCTTTAGCAAAAAGAGGAACCGTGGAATCGGTGATTGTTTCAAAAAATAGAAATGGAAATGATGTTATAAAATCCTCACCTAATAGTACCACAGAAGATAATTTAGATAATCTTCCTATTTTTTAATATAAAAGTCGTAAGTCCTCTTAATTGAGGGGTTATAAATGTAGAGGACTTAGGGCTTATGTATAAATATTTACATATATTGTACGTAAATTAGGTATATTATTGAATTAAAGAAGGTATACTATTCCTAGTGTGTCAACATGAAGGATATTCACTATATAGTAGTATTATAGAGAATATTGTATATAATTGTCGTAGAGAAGAAAAAAAATAATAATGATCATGGTTAAAGATGATAATATATTACTTGTCGCTGCTAATGAGTAACGATAAAGGTAAAGATTGATAAGTTAACAATTAATAATTTTTAAATAAATTTAAAATATATTAATAAAAATGTTGACAAAACAAGAAATACCTAGTAAAATAGTAGAAGTCGTCACATGATGACAAATGAAATTGGTCTTTGAAAATTAAACAGAGAAATAGGTAAAATAGCGAAATAATATTTCGTTAGACCAGTTAATTACTTTAGATAAAAAAGTAATATTAGTCGTAAGACTAAAAAGTATGTAATGAGCTTGCTAACCAGCTTAACAGTTGGCGCAGATTATTCATTTCAAATAAAAAGTGTAAACTTTTAAATTGAGAGTTTGATCCTGGCTCAGGACGAACGCTGGCGGCGTGCCTAACACATGCAAGTCGAGCGATGAAACCCTTCGGGGTGGATTAGCGGCGGACGGGTGAGTAACACGTGGGTAACCTGCCTCAAAGAGGGGAATAGCCTCCCGAAAGGGAGATTAATACCGCATAATATGTTTTGATCGCATGATCGAGACATCAAAGGATTTTTCTTCGGAAAATTCCACTTTGAGATGGACCCGCGGCGCATTAGCTAGTTGGTGAGGTAACGGCCCACCAAGGCAACGATGCGTAGCCGACCTGAGAGGGTGATCGGCCACATTGGAACTGAGACACGGTCCAGACTCCTACGGGAGGCAGCAGTGGGGAATATTGCGCAATGGGGGAAACCCTGACGCAGCAACGCCGCGTGAATGATGAAGGCCTTCGGGTTGTAAAGTTCTGTCTTCTGGGACGATAATGACGGTACCAGAGGAGGAAGCCACGGCTAACTACGTGCCAGCAGCCGCGGTAATACGTAGGTGGCAAGCGTTGTCCGGATTTACTGGGCGTAAAGGATGCGTAGGCGGACATTTAAGTCAGATGTGAAATACCCGAGCTTAACTTGGGTGCTGCATTTGAAACTGGGTGTCTAGAGTGCAGGAGAGGTAAGTGGAATTCCTAGTGTAGCGGTGAAATGCGTAGAGATTAGGAAGAACACCAGTGGCGAAGGCGACTTACTGGACTGTAACTGACGCTGAGGCATGAAAGCGTGGGGAGCAAACAGGATTAGATACCCTGGTAGTCCACGCCGTAAACGATGAATACTAGGTGTCGGGGGTCGAACCTCGGTGCCGCAGTTAACACAATAAGTATTCCGCCTGGGGAGTACGATCGCAAGATTAAAACTCAAAGGAATTGACGGGGGCCCGCACAAGCAGCGGAGCATGTGGTTTAATTCGAAGCAACGCGAAGAACCTTACCTAGACTTGACATCCCCTGCATAACCCAGAGATGGGCGAAGTCCTTCGGGACAGGGTGACAGGTGGTGCATGGTTGTCGTCAGCTCGTGTCGTGAGATGTTGGGTTAAGTCCCGCAACGAGCGCAACCCTTATCATTAGTTGCTACCATTAAGTTGAGCACTCTAGTGAGACTGCCCGGGTTAACCGGGAGGAAGGTGGGGATGACGTCAAATCATCATGCCCCTTATGTCTAGGGCTACACACGTGCTACAATGGTGAGTACAAAGAGATGCAAGACCGCAAGGTGGAGCCAAACTCAAAAACTCATCCCAGTTCGGATTGTAGGCTGCAACTCGCCTACATGAAGCCGGAGTTGCTAGTAATCGCGAATCAGCATGTCGCGGTGAATACGTTCCCGGGCCTTGTACACACCGCCCGTCACACCATGAGAGTTGGTAACACCCGAAGTCCGTGAGGTAACCGTAAGGAGCCAGCGGCCGAAGGTGGGATTGATGATTGGGGTGAAGTCGTAACAAGGTAGCCGTAGGAGAACCTGCGGCTGGATCACCTCCTTTCTAGGGAGTAGATGCAAAGACTTCGGTCAATGCAAAACATCTACTGTAATTACTCGTAACCTATTCTCTGTTTAATTTTGAGAGACTAATTTTAGTTAACTCTTCTGAGTTAACTAAAAATTTAATCTTTCTAAAAATGTTCTTTGAAAATTGCACAGTGAAATTAAAGTTGTTTTAATAAGTTAAAACTACGTAAGTAGTTAGATGGATTTAATACAATTTCGCAAAATGAATTAAAACGTTTATGTAAATAGACGAAATTATCTATGCAAATAGATAAAGATAAAGGTTAAGCTACAAAGGGCGCATGGCGAATGCCTTGGCACTAGGAGCCGAAGAAGGACGCGTTAAGCTGCGATAAGCTTTGGGTAGGCGCAAATAGCCTGTGATCCAAAGATTTCCGAATGGGGGAACCCACATAGTAACAACTATGTACTGCATACTGAATAAATAGGTATGCAGAGGTAGACCCGGGGAACTGAAACATCTAAGTACCCGGAGGAAGAGAAAGAAACATCGATTTCCTAAGTAGCGGCGAGCGAAAGGGAAAGAGCCCAAACCTAGGTCTTTGACCTAGGGGTTGAGGATAGATCATAAATACTGCAATTCCTTAATTGAAGATAGCTGGAAAGCTGCTCCGCAGAAGGTAATAGGCCTGTAAATGAAAAGGAAAAACAGTCAGATCTAATCCAGAGTACCACGAGACACGTGAAACCTTGTGGGAAGCAGGGAGGACCACCTCCCAAGGCTAAATACTACCTAGTGACCGATAGTGAAGAAGTACCGTGAGGGAAAGGTGAAAAGAACCCCGGAAGGGGAGTGAAATAGAACCTGAAACCGTGTGCCTACAACCGGTCGGAGCACTTTATATGTGTGACGGCGTGCTTTTTGTAGAACGAGCCAACGAGTTACGATATGTAGCGAGGTTAAGTACTTAAGGTACGGAGCCGAAGGGAAACCAAGTCTGAATAGGGCGTATAGTTGCATGTCGTAGACCCGAAACCGGGTGACCTATCCATGGCCAGGATGAAGCGGAAGTAAAATTCCGTGGAGGTCCGAACCACGTTGGTGTTGAAAAACCATGGGATGAGCTGTGGATAGCGGAGAAATTCCAATCGAACTCGGAGATAGCTGGTTCTCCTCGAAATAGCTTTAGGGCTAGCGTCGATTAATTGAGTAATGGAGGTAGAGCACTGAATGAGCTAGGGGCTGACAACAGTTACTGAACTCTATCAAACTCCGAATGCCATATACTTTTATTTCGGCAGTCAGACTGCGAATGATAAGATCCGTAGTCAAAAGGGAAACAGCCCAGACCATCAGCTAAGGTCCCAAAGTGTAAGTTAAGTGGAAAAGGATGTGGGATTTCTAAGACAACTAGGATGTTGGCTCAGAAGCAGCCACTCATTCAAAGAGTGCGTAATAGCTCACTAGTCAAGAGATCCTGCGCCGAAGATGTCCGGGGCTAAAACTTACCACCGAAGCTATGGGTGTACACTATGTGTACGCGGTAGAGGAGCTTTCTGTACTGGCTGAAGTCATACCGTAAGGAGTGGTGGACGGTACAGAAGTGAGAATGTTGGCATAAGTAGCGAGAGTTAAGTGAGAATCTTAACGGTCGAAAACCTAAGGTTTCCTGAGGAAGGCTCGTCCTCTCAGGGTTAGTCGGGACCTAAGCCGAGGCCGAAAGGCGTAGGTGATGGACAATCGGTTGATATTCCGATACCACCAATGGACGTTATTAGAAATGGGATGACGCAGGAGGATAAGATGTGCACACTATTGGATGTGTGTCTAAGCATTTAGGCGGAGCAAGCAGGCAAATCCGTTTGCTCTTAACGCTGAGATGTGATGGGGAAGGGAATTTATTCCTGAAGTATCTGATTCCACGCTGCCAAGAAAAGTCTCTATCGAGGATATTGGTGCCCGTACCGCAAACCGACACAGGTAGGTGAGGAGAGAATCCTAAGACCATCGGAAGAATTGCTGTTAAGGAACTCGGCAAATTGACCCCGTAACTTCGGGAGAAGGGGTGCCTACGAAAGTAGGTCGCAGAGAATAGGCCCAAGCAACTGTTTAGCAAAAACACAGGTCTCTGCTAAAGCGAAAGCTGATGTATAGGGGCTGACGCCTGCCCGGTGCTGGAAGGTTAAGGGGATTACTTAGCGCAAGCGAAGGTATGAACTTAAGCCCCAGTAAACGGCGGCCGTAACTATAACGGTCCTAAGGTAGCGAAATTCCTTGTCGGGTAAGTTCCGACCCGCACGAATGGCGTAATGATTTGGGCACTGTCTCAACAGCACATCCGGCGAAATTGTAGTGCCAGTGAAGATGCTGGCTACCCGCGATTGGACGGAAAGACCCCGTAGAGCTTTACTGTAGCTTAGCATTGAATTTCGGTATTGTCTGTACAGGATAGGTGGGAGACTGAGAAACATGGGCGTCAGCCTGTGTGGAGTCATCCTTGGGATACCACCCTGACAGTACTGAGGTTCTAACTGGAGGCCATGAATCTGGTCACAGGACATTGTTAGGTGGGCAGTTTGACTGGGGCGGTCGCCTCCAAAAAAGTAACGGAGGCGCTCAAAGGTTCCCTCAGCGCGGTTGGAAATCGCGCGAAGAGTGCAAAGGCAGAAGGGAGCCTGACTGCGACACCTACAAGTGGAGCAGGGACGAAAGTCGGACTTAGTGATCCGGTGGTACCTCGTGGGAGGGCCATCGCTCAACGGATAAAAGCTACCTCGGGGATAACAGGCTGATCTCCCCCAAGAGTCCACATCGACGGGGAGGTTTGGCACCTCGATGTCGGCTCGTCGCATCCTGGGGCTGAAGTAGGTCCCAAGGGTTGGGCTGTTCGCCCATTAAAGCGGCACGCGAGCTGGGTTCAGAACGTCGTGAGACAGTTCGGTCCCTATCCGTCGCGGGCGTAGGAAATTTGAAGGGAGCTGTCCTTAGTACGAGAGGACCGGGATGGACAAACCTCTGGTGCACCAGTTGTCACGCCAGTGGCATCGCTGGGTAGCTATGTTTGGAAGGGATAAACGCTGAAAGCATCTAAGCGTGAAGCCCACCCTGAGATGAGATTTCCCATAACTCGTGCGTAAGCACGGTGTTAGTAAGACTCCTGGAAGAACACCAGGTTGATAGGTTAGAGGTGTAAGCATGGTAACATGTTCAGCTGACTAATACTAATAAGTCGAGGGCTTGACCTTAATATATATAAGCGAAAATTTCACTGTGCAATTTTGAGAGAATATAAATTTTCTCAATCTGGTGATTATGGCATGAAGGTAACACCCGTTCCCATACCGAACACGAAGGTTAAGCTTCAATGCGCTAATGGTACTGCAGGGGCAACCTTGTGGGAGAGTAGGTCGTCGCCAGGTAACATGGTTTACTAGCTCAGTTGGTAGAGCACATGACTTTTAATCATGGTGTCCGGGGTTCGATTCCCCGGTAAGCCACCAAAAAAAGCACTTCTTTATGAAGTGCTTTTTTTATTTCCATTGCTGGGCCATATTATGAAATATTTCAGCCTTTTTCAAGTCACCTTGCCTACTATATACTATAGATATTAATTCATAAATTTCAGGAGTATTAGGATCAGTAGATAAAACTACTTTTAATGTATCCAATGCTTTTTTTAGGTTATTCTCAGCTATTAATTTTTTTATAATCATTAATTGATATTCGATATTTCTTGCATTTGGAACCTCTTTTTCTGTCATCGTTTCATCAATAATAGTCTTAATCTTATCTGTAGTAAAAGGTTTCTGTAAATAAGTAAGGGCACCAAGCTTTGTACAATCCACTGCATTTTTAACTGTGGCAAAAGCTGTCATAATTACTACGGGCGCAGTTATACCTTTAGCTCTAATTCTTTTTAGAACCTCTGTGCCGCTTATTTCGGGCATTTTAATATCTAAAAATATTAGATCTACAGGCTGGGTATCAATTATGGATAATGCTTCATTGCCATTAGTAGCCATCAGAACTTCAAATCCGTTTAGTTTAAGATAAATGCCCAACAGTGTACGAATATTTTTTGTATCATCTACAACTAAAACTTTTTTCATAGTTGCCCTCTTTTCCAAATGAAATTATATTATTAAAAGTATATTTTTAAGTTTACATATTAGTATAAGACTTTTATTAATTATAAGCAACTGTAAATTAATAATTGAAATATAATAAATAATATTAAATTCTAGGATTATGAGGGTATAAATACAATATATACCTTTAATAAAACTCATATACTCAATTATTTGTTTAATACTATGAGGGAAATGAAGTATAGCGAATGTAAACAAAGGATGGCAATGTTAGATTCCCTAGACCGCATATAACAAATAGGAGAATCATTTTAAGAACAGATATGGAAAGTTGCATTATTCCCTATAATTGCTTAAAATATGCATGTAGTACTTAATTCTAGTAGTACGTTATTTTTTTTGATAAAGAAATTGAGGTAAGGAGAATATATTATGTATATTGTAATAATAGGTTGTGGTAGATTAGGCAGTGGACTTGCCATGGAACTTTCTAATGACGGTCATGATGTGGTAATAGTGGACAAGTACGCAGAAAATTTGGAGCGACTTAGAAGTGGCTTTAATGGAATTAAGATTAAAGGAGTGGAAATAGATAATGATATATTAATGGAAGCAGGAATAGATAAAGCAGATCTATTTTTGGCCATGACTCCAGCAGATAATATAAATATTATGGCTAGTCAAATCGCAAAGGATATATTTAAGGTACCTAGAGTAATAGCTAGAATTTTCGACCCATCAAGGGAATTTATTTATAGAAAGCTAGGACTACAAACTATAAGTCCAACGGAAGTAAGTATAAATATGATTAAAAACAAAATCATCGATAAAAAGTCTGATACATTATTGATATTGAGCAATGACATATCTATAGAAGAGATTACAATAAATAAACTTAAATTTGATAATATTTTAGAAATAGAAGATAAGTTTAATTGTAGGATATGCGCTATTGCAAGGAATGGAGAATACTCTATACCCAATAGTGATCAACTATTTGAAATAGGAGATAAAATATTCTGTAGTATAAATAAGGATAACAAAGAAAAGCTAGTAAAGGCAATAATGAAGGAGAAGCTTATATGAGGGCAGTAGTAGTTGGTGGTGGAAAAGTAGGATACTATCTTGTTAAAGCATTAATAGAGAAAAAACACAGAGTAACATTAATAGAAAAAAACCAGCAAATTTGCCAAAAAATAGCTGAAGAACTTGATGTGGATATAATATGTGGGGATGGTTCAGATGTTGAAGTACTAAAAGATGCAGATATAGAGGAAGCTGAAGTAGTAGCTGCAGTAACTGGAAAGGACGAAGAAAATTTGGTTATTTGTCAGATGGCTAAAGTTAACTTTAATATCAATGAAACAATAGCTAGAATTAACAATCCTAAAAATATACCAATTTTTGAGGCTCTAGGAGTAGATAAGACTGTATGTAGCACCCAAGTAATTTGTAATTTAATAGAAGGCGAATTTAATAGTGAACCAATAAAAGTAATAGAAAACATAAATAAAGGTGAAATGATATTAGTAGAAGCAAAAATAGATAAAAATAGTGCATGGAAAGATAAATCTGTGGAAAAGTTAAGGCTGCCTAAGGAATGTCTAATACTATCTATAATAAGAAGTGAGAAAGTAATTTTCCCAAGAGGCACTGTGGATATAAAAGAAGGCGATAAAGTACTTATCATAACAAATGCAGATAGAAAGAAAGATGTAGAGAAATCTATAATTGGAGGGTAAATAAATTATGACAAGCAAAAAGATTATAGGTGGAGTAATTACAGAGATAGGATATACACTAATGTTTTTATTTGTTTTATATGGCATTAATATGATGCTTACGAGGTGATTATATGAAAAAAATAACAAAAGATTTTGGAGATTTTAGGATAATAAATTTTTATGTAGGATATGTAATCATTGCAACTGCAAGTTTAATGTTGATACCCATATTGACTTCACTTATGTTTAAGGAATGGAGTACACTTTTAGACTTTATTATTAGTATAAGTATAGCTCTTTGTTTGGGAATATTGCTTATGTTTACAGGTAGAAGCAAGATTGATAAAGTGAAAGTGCAATGGAAGCATGGGTTAATCATTGCATCTAGTTCATGGGTTATATTAACACTGTTATGTGCGGTTCCCTACCAGCTTAGTGGAAAAACCGTGTCTTTCTTAGATGCATGTTTTGATGTTATGAGTGGGTTTACAACCACAGGACTTGTACTTACTCAAGATCTTGACCATCTTTCACTGGGACTAAATATGTGGAGACATATTATTACCTTTGTTGGAGGGCAAGGTATGGTTGTACTAGCATTAAGTTTTATGGTAAACCATACATTAGGTGCTTATAAAATGTATGTTGGAGAAGGTAAGGATGCTGAACTCGTACCTAATGTAAAAAATACAGCCAGAATCATCTGGAAAATAAGTATTGTGTATTTAGTCATAGGTACTACTATGCTTTGGATTAATGGAATGTTTATAGGATTACAGCCTGTAAGTGCTTTTTTTCATGGATTATTTATTTTTATGTCTGCCTGGAGCACAGGTGGGTTTGCACCAATGTCTCAAAATATCTTGTATTATCATAGTCTATCCTATGAGCTATTAACAATGATTTTATTTGTTATTGGTTCTTTAAATTTTGCACTGCATTATGCTGTATGGCAAGGCAATAAAAAAGAAATATTCAAGAATATTGAAACACAGAGTTTCTTTATTACGGCTTTACTTATCTCATTTTTTGTAGCATTAAAACTAACAAATTCAGGTGTGTATAGTAATGGTATATCAGTTTTTAGAAAAGGGGTATATAATGTATTATCAGCTCATACAACTACTGGGTTTGGTAATCTTTATGCTCGTCAGTTTGCTACTGAATGGGGAGATTTTCCTGTGGTTATGCTTATAATAGCCATGCTTATAGGTGGATCAGCTTGTTCTACGGCAGGTGGATTT
Source organism: Clostridium estertheticum (assembly GCF_011065935.2). Classification (NCBI taxonomy): domain Bacteria; kingdom Bacillati; phylum Bacillota; class Clostridia; order Eubacteriales; family Clostridiaceae; genus Clostridium; species Clostridium estertheticum. The sequence goes on from NZ_JAAMNH020000001.1 coordinate 94,161, forward strand.
AAAGGACTTCGGGTAGGATTGGTTTTTAAAAGTATAGTTGCAGAGATAGACAAATTATTAAATTCTGACAGAAAAATAAAAGTGTTTAAGTTTCATCATATAAAAGAAATTATTTTAGATGATGGAATGGTGAAATCTGCTTACCTAATAATAATATGTTATATACTATTATTTTTTATAGGAACTGCACTCGGAACCTATTATGGATACCCAGTGCTAAGCTCAGCGTTTGAGGCTGCCTCGGCTACAGGAAATGTTGGCTTATCCATTGGGATCACTACTCCATCAATGCCATCTGCAATGAAGATCTATTATATAATTGCAATGTATTTAGGAAGACTAGAATTTATATCTGTATTTGTACTAATAGGAGCTGCATTTGGAGGTATTAAGAAATTATGGCTAAGACTTTTAAGACAATAATATTAATAGGTATTTTAGTTTTTTCTTTTGCTATTACGTGCAAGGCAAAGGATTATAATAATTATAATGATTTAATCGAAAATAGCAAAAAAATTGATAATAGTAAAATCATACTAAAGGGTGAAGCTATTGGGGAAGCTATGAATAGAGGAGAATATTCCTGGGTAAATATAAGTGATGGAAGCACAGCTATGGGAATATGGATTGACAGTAAACAAGCTCAAAGTATAAAAAACTTTGGTAAGTATGGTTATAAGGGAGACATCGTAGAGATAAATGGGACTTTTAATAGGGCTTGCACGCAGCATGGAGGAGATATGGATGTCCATGCAAACTCAGTTAAGATTATAGATGCTGGGGGAATGGTAACAATCCCTATAAGTAATAATAAAAAAGTTATAGCATTAATATTAACAGTTATAACGCTTACTCTGCTTTTTTCATATTTTAAATTTACTAAAAGCATTTCAAAGTGAATTGCTTTTTTTTAGAATTTTAAAATAAACATTTTTGTTTTAACTTTTGATATTTGTACTGGTTATTAAGAGAATTTAGATATATTAGGAAGGCGATGGGGAGTTTGAAAAAAGGCAAATCTCTTGAACATAATGAATATGAACAAATTAAACCTAAAATAATTATAATTACTAATTTGTTTAAAACCATATTAATTATGATTTTATCCATTATAATATCTCTGATATTTAGAAAAATTGAGCTTCATGAGTCAAATATAATAATAGTATTTATTTTAGGGGTATTATTTGTATCAAGAAGTACTGATGGATATCTTTATGGTATTTTGGGGGCAATAATTGGAGTGTTATCATTTAATTTTTTCTTTACGGTGCCATACTATAGCTTTTTAGCTTATAGAGCTGATTATCCTGTAACTTTTATTATTATGTTAATAGCTGCAATTATTACAAGTACTTTAACTTCAAGAGTTAAAACACAAGCTAAAATATCTTTAATACGTGAAAATAGAATGCAAATTTTATATAAGATTAATAGATCATTGCTTACAGCAAGAAATAAAAAACAAGTAGTGGAATTTTGTGAGGATAATTTAGTTGATATGTTTGATAGAACTATTATGATAGCTATACTAGATGATAAAAATAATTTGCAAAAGCCAAGTGATTATAGCGTTAATGGAAAATATAATAGGGACATATTCAAGTCAGATGTAGAGGCTAAGGCAATTGAAGAATGCTTTAAAGCAGGTAAATCAGTAGGTGCAGAAGCTGAAATCTCTATAAATAGTGTTGGGTATTATCATCCTATTAAAGGACAAAACGAGATTCTTGGAATTATTGGAATAGCATGTTTAGAAGAAAATACCTTATCGAAAAATGAGAAGATTCTTTTAGAGTCCGTTTCTACACAAATAGCTTTAGCTATTGAAAGAGAAGATTTATATGAAAAGAAAAGACAGATAAACTTAGAGACTGAGACAGAAAGGCTTAGGGGCAATCTTCTAAGGTCAATTTCACATGATTTAAGAACTCCACTAACCGGAATATTGGGGTCTGTTTCTACCATTACTGACAATTATGATAAACTTGATAACGACACCAAGAAAGAGCTTCTTGCTATCATTTATGAAGACACAAGCTGGCTTATACATTCAGTTGAAAATATATTGAGTATGACAAGAATAGATGAGGGCAAGCTGGAAATTAAGAAGGATGTAGAGGTTGTTGAGGAAATTATTGCCGAGTCTATATCCAGGGTTAAAAGATTTTCAGGGAATCATAATATTGTGACTGATTTACCAGAAAATATGATTATATTATTTGTAGATGGGTTATTAATAGAGCAAGTTCTTATTAATTTAATTGATAATGCTATAAAGTATACACCGGATAATTCCATCATAAAAGTTAAAGTTATAGAAGAGCAAGATAATGTGATTTTTGAGGTATCTGACAATGGAAAAGGCTTACCAAAAGAAGATATAACGGCTATATTTGATAGGTTTTATACTAAAACTAGGGGCGATTGCCTAGAAAGACGAGGTATAGGACTAGGGCTTGCTATATGTAAGTCTATTATAGAAGGCCATGGTGGAAGTATAGAAGCTTTAAATAACTCTTCTGGGGGAGCGACGTTTAGATTTAGTTTGCCTGAAATAAGGAGTGATGATAATGGATATAAAGCCTTTGATTTTAATAGTTGAAGACGATAAACCAATTAAAAAGTTTATGAAAGTTTCACTTGAGGCACAAGGATATAAGTGCATTGAAACTGAATTTGGAAATGCGGCTATAACCCTTATTTTTTCCCATAACCCAGATATAATAATTTTAGACTTAGGATTACCGGATATGGACGGACTTAACGTTATTGATAAGGTACGGGAGTCTACAAAAGCTAGGATTATAGTTGTTTCAGCTCGTGGACGTGAAAGTGAAAAGGTTGAAGCCTTAGATAAGGGTGCAGATGATTATTTGACCAAACCTTTTAGTGTAGCAGAGCTTTTAGCCAGAACTCGGGTGGCACTTAGACATTTTAATCAAGATAATAATTCGCAAAATGATGTGCAATCAGTATTTGTGGTTAAGGATTTAAAAATAGATTTTGAAAAACATAGAGTTACAATTTTAAATGAAGAAATACATTTAACACCAATGGAGTACAAATTGGTTGAGCTAATGTCAAGATATGCAGGTCGTGTGTTAACTCATAAATACATAGTTGATGAGATTTGGGGAAGTTATTTTGATAACGATTCACAATCTCTTAGGGTATTTATGGCTAATATAAGAAGAAAAATAGAGAAAAACCCTGCAGAGCCACAGTATATATTAACGGAGGTCGGCGTAGGTTATCGTTTAGTAGATGAATAATATTTAAAAGATGAAGCTTTTTATTTAGCCTCATCTTTTTTATTTGAAAATTGATGAATTATAAAACCTTAACACAATCTTTATACTGAAGAGTATATCTTTATATCTTCTTAATAGCTAATTGATAGTGGTTTTGATAAAATATAATTATCAAATAAAAAGTGAAAGGATAACTTGAGGTGATAGTATGTTAAGAAGTATAAATGAAGAAAGTTCTTTTGAAAATAATATAAAACAAGCTATTAATGCAATAAAGTCAAATAGATGTGATTTAGCATATAATTATTTAATTGCAGATATGATTGAAAATGACCATTCCGCAGAAGTATTCAATTTACTAGGGATCATTTCAGAGTATAAAGGGGATGAATCTATGGCTTGTAAATATTATAGAGCTGCATACGTATTTGATCCAACATATAAACCAGCAGATAAAAATTTAGAAAAATTAACTTCATTTTTTTATAGATTTAATGAAGAAAATATAGACTACGGAGATGCTATGGAGAAGAAAGATAAAAAATCAAATTTTCTTAAACATAATGGATTGCATGTTGGACATTTAAAAAATAATGAGGCAGGTAGAAAATCAGCTTGTTAATTAGTTTTTATAATTAAATATATACACGGGTACAGCCGAAATGTTTATGAGGCTGTACCTAATTTAATTCTCGTATTTGTTATAAATAAGTATTTTTCCTTTCATTAGTAAAAAGTACACTAAATGCAAAAATTGGTAAAATCCCAAGAACTAAATATAACGTACCAAATTTATTTGCTAATATACTAAGTACTGCTGATAACGCCCAAAGAAACATAGTACAACTATTTTTGTAGATATGAAAATTTCGAGTTACAATGTTCAAGAATTTGTCTTTTTTCAATTAAAACACCTCCAATCTAATTTATTAATTAAATTTGATAATAGCAATGTGTACTATGGTGCTATTCTAAAAATGAAAGGAGTTTAAAACTCCTTATTTTTATATATCCGTATAGAGATCATTAGAGAAATTAAAAAGAAAATTAAGCCTATTATTAGAGCTAGTGAATTTTGCGTAAAACTAGAAGTGTTATTTATAAAGTAAGTGAATTTTTGTACGAAAATATTATTTGGATTTTTAGTAGCATAATCAATAGCCCATGTTGGTACGAAAAAAAACAACATCATAAGCAGAACGTTAAAGAAATTCATTTTTATATACCCAAATTTAAAGTACATAGGAAAAAATATAGAAGTAAATATACATACAGACGTTAAAACTATAACAATATCCAATAATGAAATTGACCTAGTAAACATTGGAAGTCCAGTAGCTTTTCCCATAAATCCAATTAATATAGAATAAATAATACCTATGGTTGCAAATACAAATACTGATATATATTTTGATATAACAATATCATCTCTTTTAATTGGTAAACTATTTAGTACAATTTCGCTTTTGTTTTTTTCATCATAACTTACCGCAATGCTTATGAATATATAGGTAATTCCCATAGGGGGCAGAACATATAAGGCGACACTTGGGCCCATGGAAAAAAAAGCAATTGGTGCAAAAATAGCATAAAGAAGAGCATATAATAAGGTCTTTTTCTGAATAGCTATATCCTTTATTATTAAATTAAACATTAAACATTCCCCCTAACTGAATATACCATAATATCTTCAAGAGATGCCTTTTCAATAATAGCTTTATCTTTAAATATTTTTCTTGCACTGTTAATATCCTTTGTTAGAGCCTCGAATCCAAAACCGCTTTCTTTTATACTTACAAATTCACGTCTAGTATCATTGTCTAAAAGTTCTTTACCACCTTTAACTAAACCATAATTTTCAATAATTTCGTCTTTACTTTGTGAGAAAACTAATTTGCCTTTATTGATAAAAGTAATATAATCTGCTATCTTCTCAAGGTCAGTAGTTACGTGAGTTGAAAAGAATATACTTACATTTTCATCCTGAATTATATTGTATAAAATATCTAAAAGTTCACTTCTGAATACTGGATCCAGTCCAGAGGTAGGTTCATCCATTATAATTAGCTCTGCATTATGAGAAAGAGCGAGTGCTAGAGAAAATTTCATTTTCATTCCTTTTGATAGGGTTTTAATTTTATTTTTCTTAGGTAGTTCAAATTCTTTTACAAATTTTTCGAATAAGCTATTATCCCAGCTTTTATAGAAAGGACTAAGTATATTTTTCATTTCTATGATGTTTAATTGTTCATAGAAGTAGTTTTCATCATATACAAAACCAATTTTTTCTTTGATTTCTTTCTCATGTTTTAAGTTGTCTAGTCCAAAAACATTTATGTTTCCACAATCTTTTTTAATAAGATTCATTATAAGTTTTATGGTGGTACTTTTTCCAGCTCCGTTTGGTCCTATAAATCCCATTACGGAGCCTCTTTCAACATTAAAAGACAGATTATCTAAAGTAAAGTTTTTATAGGATTTTCCCAGATTTTTAATTTCTAAAATATTATCCATATTTATCTCCCCTTAATTAGTTTGGTAAAACGCAATAATTATAAATAGTTAAACCATTTTAATTCCATTAGATATTAATTTTCTTCTGTATATAGCAGCAGTAGCATACTTTGTAATTCTTCTAAGCTTAAATTTAAGTGTTTACTCTCAGTTACGACCTCCGTAAGCTTTTCGTCTATAGCTGATAATCGTTTCTCTCTTATTAAGTCTTTATTTTGACCAGAAACATAGGAACCTTTTCCAGGTACAGTTTCTATAAAACCATCTCTTTCAAGCTCTTCATAAGCTCTCTTAGTTGTTATAACGCTTATCTGAAGATCTTTTGCTAAACTTCTTATAGAAGGTAGCGCATCCCCTGGTGAAAGGTCTTCCTTCATAATGGCAGTTTTAATTTGAGTTACTATTTGCTCATAAATTGGATGCTGTGATGAATTAGAAATTATTATATTCATAATTGACTCCTTTGTTCATAGTGTACATATACTATATAAACAGTATATACGCGATAACATTTATTGTCAATAAATATTTAAAATTTAGTTTATGAATATATTAATAAGAACTCGCTTTTTCCTGTATAATCCATTGAGAAAATAACATTATTAGCTTAAAATGATTATATACATAAACATAAGATAAAAAGGAGAGTGATGTTTTGTTCCAATCTATAGTTGAGTTTTTTGTAGAAAACAAAATACAATATATTTTTACTGATATGCAATCCTACAAATACAAATATATAGGTATAGCTATTGCAGTTTTTGCATTATTTGTATTATTAAAAAAGGTATTTGCAAAATATGTATTTAAAATAATAATGAGACTTGTTAATAAAACAAAGTTTAATGCAGATACAAAAATAGTAGAGGCTTTTCAAAAACCTCTAACCAATTTTTTTGAGGTATTAGGATTTTATTTTGCTTTTAAAATTCTAACTTTGGCAGGAATTCCAATTAGGATTATAACCATAGATAAGCTTTTTAGTTCTGCCGTAATAATTCTAATTACTTGGGGGATAAATAATCTCACTGGCGAATCTTCAGTGCTCTTTGAGAGAATGCATAAAGCCTATGATATAAAGGTTGATAAAGTATTGTTCCCGTTTCTGTCAAAGACATTAAGACTTGTATTTTTAGCATTAGCGTTTACTATAATAGCTGAAAAATGGGGATATAATATTCAAGGGTTCGTTGCGGGACTTGGACTAGGAGGACTTGCTTTTGCACTAGCAGCTAAAGATGCAGCAGCTAATATTATTGCAGGTATTTTTATAATATTAGATAAACCTTTCACTATTGGAGATTGGGTTAGTAATGACTCATTAGAAGGTAGCATAGAGGATATTTCTTTTAGAACTACTAAAATAAGAGCCATTGATCAATCATTAATAGTAGTTCCTAATTCAAAATTAATTGATGAAGCTGTAATCAATTTTAGTAGAAGAGGCAAACGAAGAGTTAGTTTTAATTTAGAGTTAACTTATAGAACCTCAAAGGAGAAACTAGAGATTTGTGTGGATAGCATAAGACATATGTTAGAGAATCATTCACAAGTTAGCAAAGAAGGCGTTCTTGTCAGATTTGATAAGTTCAGTGGAACTAGTTTAAGTGTTTTAATAACTTTCTTTACTGATACAGCAGATTTTGATGAATACTTTAAAATAAAAGAAAATGTCAATTTTAGTTTAATTGAGATTTTACAAAAGCAAGGAATTTCAATGGCATTTCCAAGCACAAGTATTTATGTGGAAAGCTTACCTAATAGAATAGAAGAGGATTTTAAACTAGTAGATAAACTTGTGAAAAAGGAAATCTAAACAGAAAATTTCAATAAAAACTGGAGAAAAATGATAAGAACTTAAGACTTTGGGGTATTACCCTGAAGTTTTCTTATTTTTAATAGCATGAAAATTGTTTCAAAAATTACACTGATATATTGGAGGAAAAAATCATTATACATAGAATAAAGATAAGTAGGGATTGTAATATTAGTTTGTACTAAAAGCTCAAGTAGGAGGATATTATGGACGAAAAGCAAATGTTAAAAAACTTATGCACTGCACATGCTCCAAGTGGGAGAGAACATTGGATACATCCACTAATAAAAGAGGCCTTTGAGCCCTATTGCGAAGTTGTGGAAGGAAAATTAAATAATCTTTATGCTATTAAAAAAGGTAACAAAAATGAAATGAAAAAAAGTATAATGCTTATGGCACATTCTGATGAGGTTTTTCTTATGATAACTGAGATAATGCCAAAGGGATTTTTAAAGTTTATTGGGAATGGCATTGATCCTAAGACCTTGGTTTCACAGGAGGTACTTATTCATGGTAAAAAGAAGATAGATGGCATTATAGGGATTAAGCCACCGCATCTTATGAGTGAGGAAGAAAGTGAAAAATCGGTTACTATAAAGGGATTAACAATTGATACGGGATATAGCACAGAAAAATTACAAGAGCTTGTAAGTATTGGTGATTTTGTAACTTTAAAAAGAGATTTCTATGAACTCTTAAACAATAACGTAACCTGTAAGGCTGCAGATGACAGGGCTGGTATTGTAGCTATGTATACTTGTTGTAAAGAACTAGAAAAAGTAAATCATGATTTAGATGTTTATTTTGTAGCTTCTTGCCAAGAGGAAGTAGGTCATAGAGGAGCTAAAATGGCAAGTTATGATTTATTGCCAACCATGGCTATTGCTATAGATGTAACCTTTGATAATGGGCCTATGGGAGATACGGATCGCGAAAACAAGCTAGGTGGTGGTCCTGTTATATGTTTTGGTCCTAATATACATACTAAATTTAGAACAAGGCTTATGGAAATAGCTGATGAGTACGCAATTCCTTATAACGTAGAAGTTGAACCCGGTAATACTGGAACAGATGCTTGGGATATTCAGGTAACTAGAGGAGGTATCCCTACACTATTAATATCCATACCAATTAAGTACATGCATACTTCAGTAGAAGTTGTTAATATGGAGGATATTATTAATACAGGAAGAATAATAGCCAAATTTATTGAAAAGGTAAGTGGAAAGGACGTGGAGGAATTACTATGCTTTTAGAAAAATTATCTAATGCTGCAGGTCCTTCAGGGTTTGAAGGAGAAGTAAGAGAGATCATAAAAGGTGAAATTGTGAATTATGTAGATGAGATAAAAGTAGATGTGATGGGTAATGTTATTGCTCACAAAAAAGGTAGTGGCATAAAAGTACTTATAGATGCCCATATGGATGAAGTGGGTTTTATTATTACGGGATATAATGATGATGGGACTTTAAGATTTGAATCCTTAGGTGGAATTAACGGCAAGGTGATTCTATCTAAAGTTGTATTAATAGGCAAAAATAAAATAACTGGAGTTATAGGATTTAAACCAATTCATCTACAAAACGCCGAGGAAAGAAAAAAGAATGTAAAAGCTAGTCTTTGTTGCATTGATATAGGTTCGAGTTCTAAAGAAGAAACTAAAAAAATCATTAAGCTTGGAGAATTTGTAGTATTCAATATGGTGTATGGCGAGTTTGGAGATGGACTTGTTAAAGGAAAAGCCTTTGATGATAGAATGGGCTGTGCTGTTGCTATAGAAATATTAAAAGAAAATTATAATTGTGACCTTTATGTTAGCTTTAATGTGCAAGAGGAAGTAGGAGAGAGAGGAACCTATGTTTCTGCTTTCAATATACAACCAGATATAGGAGTTGCCCTAGAGGGAACAATATGCGCAGATATGCCGAGTGTGACAAGTCATTTAAGAGCTACAGAAATAGGTAAAGGGCCTGCAATATCTATTATGGATAAGACTAGTATTTTTAATGATGACATTTTAAAGTCAATAATAAAGGTAGCAGAAAATAAGGACATACCCTATCAGCTAAGGAGAGCCATTGCTGGTGGAAATGATGCAGGAGCTATACTTATGTCAGGAGATGGAGCAAAGGTAGCTACAGTGTCAGTGCCTTGTAGATATATACATTCTTCTGTTTCAGTAGCAAGTATAGAAGATTATAAAAACACTGTAAGACTTATGGTGGAGTGGCTAAAAACATTGTAAAAATAATAAAGTATTATGAAAGTGAGGATTAATTATGGATATAATGTTACAAAAACTAGTTAGTGCTTTTGGTGTTAGCGGCCGTGAAGAAGAGGTTAGAGGGGTTATAAGAGAAGAATTAAGTGGCATTAATTGTGATATAAAAGAAGATAAGATGGGGAACTTAATAGTTAAATTAGGGGGAGATGAAGGTAAAGGTAGTGGTACAAATAAAATAATGTTCTGTGCTCATATGGATGAGATAGGTCTTATAGCTACATATATAGAGGATAATGGTTTTGTACGAGTAGGTAATATAGGCGGGATTCATCCCTCTGAAATAGTACATAATTTCGTTGTCTTTCAAAATGGTACTATGGGTAAAGTTGGTGCTGCAAAATCAGAACCAAAAATTGAAGATTTATTTGTAGACCTTGGCGTAGCTTCAAGAGAAGAAGCGTTAAAGAAAATCAAAGAAGGCGATACAGCATGTCTTTTATGTGATGGCATGGAAGTTGAAGATAAAATAATGAGTCCATGTTTAGATGATAGGATTGGATGCTATATTCTGCTTAGAATGATAAAAGAAATTAATGAAACTAAAAATGAACTGTATTTTGTATTTTCTACTCAAGAGGAATTAGGGGGAAGGGGAGCAAGAGCAGCAGCTTATACAGTGCAGCCCGATTATTGCATAGTACTAGACACACAGGAAGCAGGAGATTATATTGGTGGAGAAGGAAAATTAGAACTGGCAAAAGGACCTATAATTAAGATAAAAGATAGAACTCTAATTATGCATCATGAAATTAAAGAAATGCTTGAGAATGCAGCTCAAAAGGCTGAAATAAAAATTCAATATGGAATTTCAAATGGAAGTACAGATGGTGGGAACATTCATAAAGAAAATGGTGGAATAAAAACAGGGGTACTTTCAATTCCATGTAGATACACTCACTCTATATCAGAAATGGTTTCTATGAAGGATGTAGAGGATACAATAAATTTACTTAAAGAGCTTATATAAAATTAACTAGCAGCAATAACTTATAAGGTTATTGCTGCTATATTTCTACAATTAAAATAGTGCTCTTTTTTCAATTACAAGTGGGAATTCCTCATCACCATTAAGTTGCCTACCTTTATCTATAATTACGTTTTTATCCATTATCACATTAAAGAGTTTAGAATTCTCTTTAATTTCACAGTTTTGAAGGATAATACAATTTTTAATTTCCGCTCCACTATGAATCACAACTCCCCGTGATATTATACTATTTTCAATAGTCCCTTCTATAATACATCCATCAGCAATTATGGAATTTTTGACTTTGCTTTCATGGGAGTATTTAGTAGGTGGTTCATCTTTAATTTTTGTATAAATAGGTCCATTACTAAAAAATAGTTCTTTAGTTGTCTTTGTGTTTAACATGTCCATATTAGCTTTATAGTAAGCACTTATGGAGTTTATGCATTGAAGATATCCTTTAAATTCAAAAGCTGTAACCGATAATTCACTAATGCTTTTATATATAGCATCCTTAATAGTACAATAAGAACCAGTTTGTACACATTTATTAATAAGCGATATTAAAAGGTCCTTTTTCATAATGAACATTTCCATGGAAATATCTAAACTATCATAAGCACCTATATTTTTTCCTATACTTAGTACGTTATTGTTTTCATTTATATTTAGTACATCACAGTTTAAGAAGTTTTTAGTACCGGTATTAATATTTTTGTATATTACAGTTACATCTTGCTCCATCTCTTCGTGATACTTCACGGCAGCAGTATAATCTATGTTTCCTATCATATAAGAAGGGGAGATAATAACATTTTTTTCTTTACTTCTATATAGATACTCCATGTTGTTCCACAACATTTCTGCATCATTTAAAGAGGTGCCCGCAATTCCAAAGTTGAAAACAAATAGTCCATTAAGTCTTCTGTCCAAATCCCAAGGTTTACCTGAACCTAAATGATCTACTAGTGAACGAGATTTACTTTGAGTAAAAAGCCCAATGTTTTTAAGACCTGAATTAACCATATTAGATAATGCAAAATCTATAATTCTATATCTAGCAGCTATGGGAATAGAAGCCAGTGGTCTATTTTTAGTAAGACTTATTATATTTGTTTCATTTTCGTTTAAATTCAATATACCCATATAATTAGTAAGCATTTAATCACCTCATCTTATAACTGAATTGGATTTAATTTCAGTGCCTTCTGCAATGAGAGTTATGTCATCAGAAATACCTATAAGCGAATGACCTCTTATAATAACATTATTACCTATTATAGCTTTATCAATAATAACGCTGTCCCCTATTTTGGTATTAGGCATTATAACAGAATTTGATATTTTAGAGTTTTTCCCAACTGTAACTCCTTGAAATAGTACTGAATTAGAAACTTCCCCAAGTACAATACAGCCCTCTACCACTAGTGAATTACTGACTTTCGCATTAGGTCCTATATATTGAGCTGGGTTTGTAGGATTAATGGAATATATTTTCCAAGTTTCATCATGAATATTTAGCTCATTATTGTCATCTATTAAATCCATATTTGCTTCCCATAGGCTTTTAATAGTACCTACATCTTTCCAGTAGCCTTTAAAAGGATATGCATATAGATTTTTTTCGTTTTTAAGCATAGCAGGTATTATGTTCTTTCCGAAATCATTACTAGAGTGTCTATTGTTTTCATCCTCTTTTAAAAAAGTCTTAAGGAATTTCCAATTAAAAATATATACACCCATTGAGGCCATATTGTTTTTTGGGTTTTCAGGTTTTTCTTCAAATTCATATATTTTATTATCTGTAGTTGTATTCATTATCCCAAATCTAGGTGCTTCCTCTATTGGAACTTCTATAACGGCTATAGTAGCATCAGCAGATTTTTCTTTGTGAAAATTGAGCATTTTGGAGTAGTCCATTTTATAGACATGGTCGCCGGATAGAATAAGTACATACTCTGGGTCGTAGGAGTCTATAAAATTAGTATTTTGATAGATTGCATTAGCAGTACCTTTATACCAATCCCCACCTGCTTCATCCATATAAGGAGGAAGAAGCGTAACTCCACCGTTATTTCTATCTAAATCCCAAGGGACGCCTACACCTATATGAGAATTTAGTGCAAGTGGTTGATATTGTGTTAGTACTCCAACTGTATCTATTCCTGAATTTGAACAATTACTTAGAGTAAAATCAATAATTCTATACTTCCCCCCAAAAGGTATTGCGGGCTTTGCAGTGTTTTTAGTTAGCATCTTAAGTCGACTACCTTGTCCACCTGCCAGGATCATAGCTATCATCTCTTTTTTTTGCATCTTTAATACCTCCCTTATCTAAGGCATCTTCAAAAAACAACCAATTAGTAAGCTTGTCTATTTCTTAAATATGCTTAAAGCTTTATTATAGTACCTTACCTATGTATATTAAGAAGAGGGTGATATAATGCCTTTTCAAAGAAACATTTATAATTTAAGTAAATAATAAAAAAGAATTGAGTGCAATATTGCGCCCAATTCTTTTTTATATATTGTGTAAATTATAATATAAAGCTTAAAAGTAGCATTATGTTAAGTCCTGTTACTATAAGTCCAATAATCCAAAGAGCGATTTTATCAAATCTAGTATTTGAATATTTGCCCATAACCTTTTTAGAGGATGTTAAATATATTTGGAGGAATATAGTTATAGGTAGTTGTATACTAAGGAGCATTTGTGAATAGATGAGACCTTTAAAAGGTTGTGCTATAAAAAATATAATTATTGCAGCACCAACCAAAGTAATTCCTACTCCAAGTTTAGTATGTATATCATGAATATCATAAGGTTCACCAAATATTCCGGCGAAAATACTACCACCAGCCATTCCTGCGGTAACTGAGGAGGAAATTCCTGCAAAGAGTAGAGCTAAAGCGAATACCACTGAGGCTACACTTCCAAGCAAGGGGGTAAGCATTTGTTGAGCTTGACTAAGCTCCGTAACGTTAATCTTTTGTGTAAAGAAAGTAGCGGCTGCAATAAGGATCATAGCACTATTTATAGCCCAGCCTACTATCATGGAAAAGAATGTATCCATAAATTCATATTTTAATTGTTTTTTTATAATAAGTTCATCTTTCAAATTCCACTGACGACTTTGAATTATTTCTGAGTGTAGAAATAAATTATGGGGCATTACAACCGCGCCCAGCACACTCATTATTATTGGGATAGACCCCTTAGGAAAAGAAGGTTTAACCCAGCTTATCATTGCTTTTCCCCATTCTATGTGCACAAGACTTAATTCAAAAATAAAAGATATTCCTATTATGGAAACAAAGCCTATAATCCATTTTTCTAGCTTCTTGTAGGAATTTGTGAATAGCATCCATAATATTAATAATAAAACTAATACTGTTCCTAGTTTTATAGGTATACCAAATAACATGTTTAAAGCAATAGCACCACCAAGAAGTTCTGCAAGGGCGGTAGATACTGCAGCTAGAACAGCGGAGCCAAGCACCACTTTGTTTAGCCTTGGTTTTAAGGTGGCGGTAGATGCTTCCGCTATGCAATTACCGGTAACAATTCCAAGATGGGCCGCATTATGCTGAAGAATAATTAGCATAATAGTTGAAAGGGTCACCATCCAAAGTAGAGTATAGCCATAACTGGCGCCAGCAGAAACGTTTGCTGCCCAATTACCAGGGTCTATAAATCCCACAGTCACAAGCAGCCCCGGTCCAATGTATTTAATGAAGTCTAATGCCATAAATTTAGGTTTATGATCATCCTTTAAAAGGTTTCTAATATTTGGGAATTTCACTTTAACACATCCGTCCTATATTATTGTTATACTATATATTATATAGTAACTATTATTTAAAGCAACATTAAAAGCCTAATAAGTATAAATAGACTATAATAGAGACATTTATTTTTCATATAGATTGTATATTTACGGTTTATTACTCTTTTTTGGTAGAATTAATAAGTAAAATATTTAATTGTTCACTAAAAATATACAAAAAAGTAAAGGATATTTAGCTACAAAATCTAGTGTTTAGTATGTAATGGTGCTATAATGGTAATAATGAGTGTTACTTTATTGGAGTTAAATTATATTTTCTAATTTAAACTAAAATAAAGTTTTTTTCATAGATGCTCAGAAAAAATGATTAAAGTCTAAATTTTCGGAAATGATTAATAATAAGGTTTTTATTTTCATGGAGTAAAATCAATTATTTAACTACTATATAACATACTATAAGAGTCTAATACAGCCACACCCGTGGCTTTCGAGGAGGAATTTATTATGGCAATTAGTTTGAAAAAAGGTCAAAAGGTAGATTTAACTAAATCCAATCCTGGTCTTGTTAGTGTTATGGTTGGACTTGGTTGGGATACTAATAAGTATGATGGGGGAGCGGCTTTTGATTTAGATGCAGCGGCTTTCCTTGTTGGACCAAATGGAAAAGTATCATCTGATAATGATTTTATTTTTTATAATAACCCAAAGGACTCAGCGGGATCTGTAACACATATGGGAGATAACAAGACTGGCGAGGGTGAGGGCGATGATGAACAAATCAGAATTGAACTAAGTAAAGTACCAGCTTCTGTAGAAAAAATTAACTTTACAGTAACTATTCATGAGGCCGCTCAAAGATCACAAAATTTCGGACAGGTTTCTAATGCATTTATAAGAATTTGTGATGAAACTAGTAATGAAGAATTAATAAGATATGATTTGAGTGAAGATTATAGCGTTGAAACTGCAGTAGTAGTAGCAGAATTATATCGTAATAATGGAGAATGGAAGTTTAGTGCAGTAGGAAGTGGATTTGAGGGCGGATTATCTGCGCTTTGTGCTAACTTTGGAATTAGTGTAGATTAATAAATAAGGGGGAATAATCATGACTATTAACTTAAGTAAAGGTCAAAAAATTGATTTAACCAAGACTAACCCAAGTTTAAAGAAAGCAATTATAGGACTAGGGTGGGATACAAATAAATATTCAGGTGGGGGCGATTTTGATTTAGATGCCTCAGCTTTTTTAGTAGGAGCAAATGGAAAAACCAATGATGACCTAGACTTTATATTTTATAATAATTTAAAACATTCATCAGGAGCAGTTATTCATACTGGTGATAATAGAACTGGAGAGGGCGACGGAGACGATGAACAAATAATAGTTGAATTTTCTAAAATACCTAAAGATATTGAGAAAATTGCAATTACAGTAACTATACATGATGCAATAGCTCGTGCGCAAAATTTTGGTCAAATTTCTAATGCCTTTGTTAGAGTAGTAAATGAAGAAACTAATGAAGAAGTCTTAAGATATGACTTATCAGAGGATTTTTCAGTAGAAACTGCATTGGTATTCTGTGAAATATATCGTAATAATGGAGAATGGAAATTTAGTGCAACAGGAAGTGGTTTTCAAGGCGGACTTTCAGCCCTTTGTAAAAATTATGGTCTTGATGCGTAGAGGGATACAGTATTTAAATTAATAAGTGAAAGTAAGTATAATAGATATTAGAGGAGTTGTGAAAAATGGGAATAAATTTACAAAAGGGTCAAAGAATAAGTCTAACAAAAGATAATCCTGGTTTAAAAAAGACAATGGTTGGCCTGGGTTGGGATCCAGTAAAACAACAATCTAAGGGATTGCTTGGAGGCTTATTTGGAGGCAGTCAAGCACAAATAGATTGTGATGCATCTGTGTTTATGTTAGATGAAAATGATAAACTAAAATCAAAAGAAAATATAGTTTATTTTGGAAATTTAAAAAGCAAATGTGGTAGTGTTCAGCATATGGGAGATAATCTTACTGGAAGTGGTGATGGGGACGATGAGCAAATTATGGTTGACCTATCGATGGTACCTCAAAATATAGCCAAGCTAGTTTTTGTTGTTAATATCTATGCTGCAGGTCAACGTAAACAACATTTTGGTATGATAGAAAATGCTTTTATACGTTTAGTAAATATTTCAGACAACAAAGAAATGCTTCGTTTTAACTTGACAGAAGAATATTCTGGTAAAACTGGTTTATATGTGGCTGAAATTTATCGCAATAACGGAGAATGGAAATTTATAGCCGTGGGTGAAGGCGATGCTTCTGCTGGCTTAAACGAGATGTCAAAGAAATACCAATAAATATGGATGATAGACTATTATAGATATATATTTATAGAAAAACACTTGTGTAGAAAATGACATGTCCATCATTTTCTACATTTTATTGTAAAAGAAAATATAAAAATTACTGAAAGGTGGATAATATGAAATATTTTAATGAGCAGAGCTCAAAAGTTTTAGAGGAGCTTAAAGTTGATAGCAGTGTTGGATTATCCAGTTCTGAGATTAAACAAAGACTAGAAAAATATGGTGCCAACGAATTTACGAAGCAAGAAAGAGGATCCATATGGGATAGCATTAAGGAAGCAATTATGGAACCTATGATGATAATACTTTTAGTTGCAGCTGTAATTAGTGCATTAGTTGGAGAAGGACAAGATGCGATTGGTATAGTATGTGCAGTAGCAATAGGAATTGGAATAGGAATTTTTACAGAAGGAAAATCACAAAAGGCTGCAGATGCACTTTCAAAAATGACAGAAAATATAGAGGTAAAAGTAACTCGTAATGGGAAAATTGTTCAAGTTAATAAAAATGATTTAGTACCTGGTGATATAGTTCTAATTGAGACTGGGGATATGGTACCAGCAGATGGAAGACTTGTTAGCAGTATAGATTTAATGGTTAGAGAGGATATGCTTACAGGAGAATCAGAGGATGTAAGCAAAGATTCTGAAGTTATAATTGGGATGGAAAATATAAAATCTAAGGATAAAAATATTGTACAAGACCCTATTCCAGCAAAACAACTGAATATGGTTTTCGGTGGAACGCTAGTTGCTTATGGTAGAGCTAGCTTTGTAGTTACTTCCACAGGAGATAGCTCTCAAATGGGAGAAATAGCTAAAAATCTTGAGGATAGTGATCTTCAAACACCGCTTCAAGCAAAACTCGGAGATCTAGGTGGTAAGATTTCAAAAGTTTCAAGTGCAATAGCTGCCATATTATTTATAGTTATGATTATAAAAATGGTCTTAGCAAAGACAATATCACCAGACACTTCCGGAATATTTGCATTTTTACAGTCTGTTGAACCTATAAAAACTGCTTTTGTTGTATGTGTTGCACTAATTGTTGCAGCTGTTCCAGAAGGACTTCCAACAATGATAAATATGACACTTGCAATTACTATGCAGAAAATGGCTAAGATAAATGCACTTGTTACTAAAAAAGAAGCTTGCGAAACAATAGGATCTGTAAGTGTGATATGCTCAGATAAAACAGGTACACTTACTCAAAATAGAATGACTGTAGAAAAAGTTTTTTTAAATGGTAAATTCAGAGAACGAGGAGAGCTAACTGAAAGTAATAACTACTTTATAGATAACTGTCTTGTAAATTCAACAGCAGACATTGAAAAGGATGATTCAGAAGTTAAATATTTAGGTAGTGCAACAGAATGCGCTCTTCTTTTATACAATGATGCTTGTGATTATGTACAAGAAAGACAAAATGCAACTATAGCTCATCAAATTCCATTTAGTTCAAAGAGTAAGAGAATGAGTACTGTTATAGAAGAAGAGGAAGGTTCCACGGTACTCACAAAGGGAGCCCCTGAAATTATCCTAGAGTTATGCAAATATGAACATATTAATTGTATGGAAGTAGAGCTAGATGCAGCTAGAAGAAGTGAGATATTAGATGAAATTGAAATACTTCAGAAAAAATCTATGCGTGTACTTGGTTTTGCATATGGAAATATAAGTGGCGAAGTGGCTATGGCATCCGAACAAGGCACTTTAGAAGATGATTTAGTGTTTACGGGTTTTGTAGGAATAAGAGATCCTCTAAGACTTGATGTTAAAGAAGCAATTGAAACTGCTAGAAAAGCAGGGGTTGCTACAAAAATGCTTACAGGAGACAATATTAATACCGCTATTGCTATAGGTGAAGAATTAGGTTTACTTGAAGGTAATAATAGGGCCGTGGAGGCTACTTATATAGATACCTTATCGGACGAAGAACTTAGACAAGAAATAACTACTATTTCAATAGTAGCACGTTCGAAACCTGATACGAAAATGAGAATAGTTATAGCGCTTCAAAGTAATGGAGAGGTAGTCGCTGTAACGGGAGATGGAATAAATGATGCTCCAGCTCTTACAAAAGCAGATGTAGGTATAGCTATGGGTATAGCTGGAACTGAAGTTAGTAAAAATGCAGCAGATATAATTTTAACAGACGATAGTTTCGGAACTATTGTAAAAGGGCTTAAATGGGGAAGAGGTATTTATGAAAACTTCCAAAGATTTATACAATTCCAGATAACAGTAAATATAATTGCATTCTTAACAGCAATTTTATCAGTAGTATTTGACTTTCAAATGCCATTTACTACAATACAACTCTTATGGGTAAATATTATAATGGATGGCCCACCAGCACTTTCCCTTGGACTGGAACCAGTAAGAGACGCTGTTTTAAACAGAAAGCCTACAAATAGAAATGCCAGTATTATAACTAAACAAATGATGAAAAGCATGATTTCAAATGCCATTTATATAACTTTAGTTCTAATGATTCAAATGAAATTTGATATATTGGGAGCTGGATTCCCAAAACAGGGAGTTACAGGACCAAACCAAATGCAGACAGTATTATTTGCATTATTTGCTTTTAGTGCATTGTTTAATGCATTTAACTGTAGAGAATTTGGAACAGATAGCATATTTCCGAGTCTTACAAAAAACACTATATTCTTAAAGATAATTGCGGGTACAGCTGTAGCACAAATAATTGTAACAGAAGTATTTTCAAAATTCTTTAATGCAGTATCTTTAAGCACCACTATGTGGCTTAAGATAATTATTTTATCCTCACTTGTAATTGTAGTAAATGAAATTGTAAAATTAATTATGAAGTCTTTTACAAAAAAAGAGCAACAAACTGAATCAGAATCAGAAGAAAAGATAGCAGCCTAGATATATAGACATAAAATCAAAAAAATCCACATTATTGATTTACTCAATAATGTGGATATTTTTGTATTAATAATTATAAAGGATAAGTCTAACCAATACAGGAACGTACTTTATCTTGTGGAATATCTTTAATTTCATGGAATTTTTCATGGACCATATCTAATATTTCTTCACCTGCAAATATACCAGATGCCTTTGTAATATATGCAGTATCTTTAAGTTTTTTCACGGGAAGATTTTTTAGTAATTCACCATGAGAGGGTACTATTCCATAGTTTGAACCCTCAATCATAGGATAGTCTAGTAGAGAATCACCAGCAGCTATAAATGCATTTATATTTTCTAGCTTCATTATATACTTTATAGGATCATATTTATTTATACAACTCGGAACTATATATACCTTTTTACCTTGCTTAGATAGGCTATAATTATGTTTTGAGCAAAAGATGCGTAATACTTCGAAATAATCTATTGCTATTTTTCCCTTTAAAAAGGTATTAGCTAATTTTTCTTCATCCATAATGGAGTATATAAACAAATCTTCACATGTTTTATAGGATTTTACGAAGTCACTTTCTAAAAAGAAACTACATAATTTAATCATTGTATCAATAGATACAACACCATTGATTTTTGCAGAACTTATATCTGACCAAGCTTTAAGTTCTTTACCATTCTTAAGTATTATACCTCCATTAGCTACCACTGCGTATTTAGGTCTTATTACATCATAAAAGTACTCCATTCTCATATATTGTGCTGCAGAGCGGGTGGTGACAGGTATAAAAAGCATAGACTCATTTATATGCTCTAGTTTATCCTGCATAGATTTAGTAATGAAACTACTGTTACAATTATTATAAAAATCCACAGGAACAAGTTTTTCTTTATTAATTAGGGTGCAGTGCCTTGAAGAATATATAAGTGTGCTATCAAGGTCCGAGGCAAATATCATATAGTCACATCCTTTGATTACTTTTTATATATCTACTTTTTCTTTAGATTTAATAATGCCACAGCAAGAATAGCACATATCATTATATATTTCTACAGGGATATGCTTTTCCTCTGCTAACTTATATATATGCAATAAATTAGGGTTATCAAAAGAATCTACTAGTATTTTCCAAGGGATTCTCCTTAAAAGTACCCTTGTGGCTTCTCCAATTCCCGGTTTTATAAGATTAATATTATCAATGTGAAACTTATGTTTAATACTTTCAATATCGCGAAGTCCCTTGCAGTTTAAAAAATTACCATCAAACTCAATATCCGTAGCAACTTCGGAAGTATTTGGCGAATCTAAAAGCTCAGATATATAATTTTCATCTATGTCATTAAAACAGTTAGATATTTCATCAATAAAGAAATTAGAAACATCCACGGGCAATAATTCACTATAGAACTTGGTACCGTGGAAATCATCACTGGAAATATATTTATCATTTAGCACAGTCCTACTTACAAGCCCTGAAACTGTAGAATTAAGACAAGCACTTGGAATTAAAAAATCCTCTCTTGTACCATAAATAAGTGTGCAGTGAGCGGGATCAGATAGTACTGCCAGGTTTGAATTAAGGGTTATATTAAATTGTTCATAAAGATCTTTGCAAGCTTTTGTTAAGGTATGTTGAATAACACCTTTGCCTGTCCACCCATCAATGAATTGTATTTCCTCAGGCGAATGATTTTTTAATATATGGGCAAGGGCATTTTTGTCTATGCCTTTATCACGTATTATGGAAATGCTGTAATGAGGAATAGTTATATCATATTTAAACTTAAGGTATCTTTTAATTAATATGCCTATAGGGGTACCAGCTCTAGCAAGGGAAACTAAAACAATGTTTTTACCTCGTGCTTCTATAATTTTCTCGCTTAATATAGAAACTAGAGAGGCTAGTTTGATTTTTGAACTTTGTAGAGTGCTATAGAAAATATCCATGTATTCTTTTGAGGGAGTATATTCTATTGGTAACATCTCGGAATAATGAATTCCACTTTGAATAGCATTTTCTCTAAATTCATTATCTTGTTCTACTATAAGATTTGATATGTCTTTAAGAAGAAAAACAACATCGTCCGCGGAGTAGCTTCCTGAAAAAATACATTGATTCATTTAAATACACCTCTTTTATATATTATTTGTGAAAATTAAAAGCTATTAGCCTTTCCAGCATACGAAGATAATAGATTTAACATGAAAATGTGAAAAAAGTCTATTGAGTTCTTCTTTTTTCTCTTTGAGTAGTGGCTTTTCAGAAAAGAAGAATACCTGATTATAAAAATTATCAGGAATATTATAAAGGTAGTTAGTTATAGTGTCATCTTCCGGACTTTGAAAAGCAACTTTATTTTTATTTCCATAACAATCTATGTTTCTAGCGTGAACAGGGCTTCTTGTAGTGGAATGAAAAAATACATTATCACCAAGCTTTGAGCTTATACTACAAGGTAAGTATATAAACTCTCCAGTTCCTATACAAAGACAGTTACCAGTAGTTCTTTCTTTTTTTAGTATTTCAGATATTGATTTAATTTCTTCAAAAACTTTGGAATTATCTTTTGAACTGAGTCCAAATCTACCTGTAGCTTTGTTAAAGCCCTCAATGCTATCAGCTATTTCAAAAACATGCTCTTTAGAGGGAATTAATTTAGTAGAGCTAGAAGACTGTGTTATAGCGTCACTAACAATATTTTTTGATTTACTGCACTGGATATCCCCTTTTACTAGGGAACATACTCTAACATTTATATTTTTTTCGTCTTCAAACATTTTATAGCTAATAGCATCTCTCCAGTCTAGTATGGACAATATTCCAAAAGATTTCCCGGGAAGACATTTTATTAAATTTAATGCAGATTTACCTGTAGTAAGCTCATCATCTATTAAAACTATATCTTCAAAATCATTAAAAAAGTCCTGCTTATAAGGGAAAAGTGAATGTTCCACTGCGTGAGAATGTTCTTCGTTAAAAAATAGTGCGGGCTCTATAGAAGTTATTTTTTCACGTGTAGTGTGTATATAAGAAGCATTTGAAAAATTTTGAAACACTGCTTGAGCAAGACCTGTAGCAGTTTCTGCAAAACCTATAAAAAGAGTTTTGTTTGCAAGTTTTATAGGTGTATTTAAAATATCATTTGAATTGCTTAGGTTAACAGAGATATTATGATTTCTCATTGTTTTTTCTTCACTTTTCAAATTTAAATCCATCATGCTCCGAGATGCATCTAAGGATATAAGTGTATGGACTAATTCAGTAGTAGGATAATGATATGAGCTCTCTCTTTCATTAATCCATAAGCGCGCCAAGATGCCTCCTATAATTTTTAGTGTGCCTGGAATCATTGGCATATGTTTACCTATAACCTTACTTACAAACAAGAAATCTCTCTTTTTATTTTCTCTAGCTGACATAGTAAAAAGCTTTGAAAGGGGGATGTTGCATTTGTTTTCATTAATATTAAGTGATATTTTAAGTCTATTATCTATGTTGTACTGAATTGATCCGTTGTAATAATTCTCTGTGAGATTTTCCATCTTCATACACCCCCATTATTTTAGCTTTTAATAATATTTCTTTAGCCCATTTTTCATGGGGTTTTACTTCATTCATTTTATTTGCGTAGTTGCTCTTAATTACACCATCCAGGGATGAATTAATAATATTAGTTGCATCTATGTAGTTTTCTTTAGAAACCACCATAAGAGAATTCACAACATTTACTTGGGTTGGGTGTATAACGGTTTTACCTACTAATCCATTAGTTCGATCTAAAAGAGTTTCTTTAATAAGAATATTGTTATTAAAATCTAAAATTTTACTATAATATTCGTAAACAACCCCAGAGATTACATAGTTATCCCTTTTAAAGACATTGATTATATCACTGATACAATCCTTTACTACAGCGAGGTCGTATACGGTAAAATCTTTGCCACGTCTAAGACTGTATAATCCGGAAAAATCTGTTCCGCCAATTCGAATGTTTAAAACATATTCACTATAGTAATCTATTATTTGCTTTACACGAAGAAGTTCCTCTATCCTAGTTTCTTTATGAATTATGTGAGGGGTTTCGAGTATTGGCATTCCGTATAGTGTTCTTTTATTAGATTTATTATATTCTTTTAGCAGAGAAAAGTATTTTTCCCCAAGCACCGCGTCAAATTTAGGGAAAATAAAACCACAAAGCCCTATTAAGGAAGATTCATTAAGTAGCTTTTGAAGTTGGCAAACATTTCGAACTCTAATAAAAATAAGAGGAAGGCTGTCCATAAAAGAAGAATCTTCTTTTAAACGAAGTTCTATCCTCATAAATAGGCCAAGAATATTATTTTCAGCTTGTACAACTTCATCTGATGAAACGGAATCTTCAATACAAAGAGTAATAGTGTTAGCCCCCATACTTTTACTAAAAACTATGTCTTTAAATAAATTTTCTCTTGTTCCTGGCATATATAAACATGCACCTAGTGCATAGGACAATTCTTCTCTTTGCGAAAATAACCCGTAAGATGAAGGAGTCTTAAAAAAAATGTCTTGTGAATTATTAATATCATTAAAATATCTCATAATTTTTCTCCATTTATCATAATAAATTAATCAGTAATTCCCAAAGGCCATAAATTACTGATTGTAATACTTCATTATAACATAATTCCTTTCGCAATTACATAATGCACACAAAAATTACTTTATATTCAATTATATTGAAGTTGTGGAGTTATTAAATCATTAACATAATTATGATATAATAAATACATGGAATCTTAAAATGTAAATTAATGAAAATATAGTGTCTATACTTATGAAAATTACAGTTATATTGTAATAATGAAAGGAGGCAACGTGTATGTTTAACTTTAAAAATCATCAAGAACTTACCTGTATCGCAGAGGGCGATGGACACTTTTTTGCAAAATTAGGTGCTATGGTTGCTTATAAGGGAAGTTTTACTTCTGAAAAGGTATTATTAGATACAAATAGTAATCAAAGCTTATTTAAATCTGTTATGAATCTAGCATCTAGAAAGCTTTCAGGAGAAAATATACCTATTATGAAAGTAAATGGTAGCGGTAGTTATTATATGGCAAATAGAGCACAACATGTTAGTATAATTTCACTTGAGCCAGGTCAGAGCATCGGGGTTGAAGGAGAAAATTTACTTGCTTTTACTGAGGGTTGTAAGTACGGAGTTAGGTTTATGGGGTCAGGTGTAATATCTCAAAAAGGCATGTTTACATCAAATTTAACAGCAATTGGAAATAATCCGCAGGTAGCAATAACCACCAATGGAAATCCAATTATTTTAGAAACACCTTGCACCGTGGATCCTGATGCAGTAGTATGTTGGACAGGTCCAGATCCTCATTTCAAGACAGATGTAAATTGGAAAACTTTCCTTGGACAAACCTCAGGTGAATCCTACATGTTAGAATTTAATTCTAGGGGGGAAACAGTAATTATCCAGCCTTTTGAAAGAGCCTCAGGGTTGAATGTTGCAATAGATTAAGGGAGGGATGTTTTTGTGGCTATGATTATTGAAGGTAGTAATAAAAAAATAACGTCTCAAAAGAAACAATATGGGAAATTAACTGTTGAAACCAGCATTAGACCAGAAAATAACTCTGATATAGTAATGGGTGCAAAGCAGCATAAAGTTCAAAATAATGTTCAAAGCGGAAGTAATGAAGGACCTAAAATTACTGCCCAGACTAAAGTGAATGGCAATGCATTGCCACATAAGAACATGGAAAAAAGAAAGCTTGTGGATGCTGGGAAAAGTATTAAGCTGGGAAAAGGACAAAAGCTAAGCATAAATCAAAATGCTAAAAATCTTTCAAAATTAATAGTAACATTAGACTATAATGCAATCGTAAAGGGTCATAATGAGTTTGATTTAGATGTATCAGTATTTATGGTAGATATAAATGATAAAACAGTAGAAAAAGACTTTATTTTTTATGAAAACATGAGGAGTACGTGCGGGGGCATAGTCATTAGTTCGGATCACAATACTTACCTTAAAGATGCTTATAACGAGTGCATCCAGTTGGATTTAAACCTAATACCATCCCACATTCAAAAATTAGCTTTTACTGTTACTATTTATGAAGCTACTGAAAGAAATCAAAACTTTGGACAGTTAACAGAGGGGTATATTAGAATTTTAGCAGGGGACAGTAAACAAGAAATTTTAAACTACAAATTCAATGATGATTTATCTATAGAAACCGCCATGGTAGTAGCTGAGATATACAGATATAAGAGTGAGTGGAAGATTAATTGTATAGGTAGTGGATTTAGAGGAGGCCTGGCCGCACTGTGTGATAATTATGGAATAGAGACGGTTTAGATGATTAAATATAAAATTTCTAGAAAACGTATATTTAATATAGTAAAAAAATAATAGGTAGACTATACATAGAATACTATGTTGTCTACCTATTATTTTAATTTAGATATATTAATAAGTGTCTTCTTTCACATTTCGAAATAACAGTTAAAATTATTTAAATTTAAATATATTAGATAAGAAACTTTTGCCTTTTTCTTTGGTGTATTTTTTTTCATCATTAAAATCAGGTAAGGGTAAATTGAAATTTACTTCTTCTAATCTATGAGTATCATAGAATTTTTCCGAGATTTTTCCTTCTATGTTATTATAAGCAGTAGGAGTCAATATACTAATATCAAGTCCAAATAGGTTTAAGAAGCATAGCATAATGGAATCCTCATCACTAAAAACACTTTCATTATTATCATAAATAAGAAGTTTAGGTATTTTGGAAGGATAATCATACTGCTGAATTAGTTGTAGTATGGTTTTATCAGTATTTAATATAGTCATTAGAATCTTTAATTTGAAGTCCTTATCTATAGCCTTTTTAAGCATATCTGTTTTCATCAAATAATTTATTTTTTCTATTATAATATGTTGGAGAGAAGTTTTCAAATAAGAAAATTTATAGCAGCTATGATTTATTAGTTTTTCACTATCAACAAACCCACTTTTATTAAGTACAAAGGCTAAGGAGTATAAATCGGTTTTAGAGTAAGTGATATTAGTAAAGGGAATCGAAGATATAAATAATGCATTATCTGCGGATTTTAAATGAAAAAAATCCTTCCAATATAATGTTAAATCACTGGGTACACCACTTATTTTTGCGAATAAATTCGGTATATATACAGTGTTATTTTCTACTCTAAATCCTGTGCGAAGACTAGAGGGTTCATTCCATAAAAGTTTAAACTCATGAAATGTAGTTTTAAGGGTTGCTGGCTGTGTTTTATATTCCTCAAATTGCCAAGGTCTATAAAAACCATCTCCATCAGTATAAAGTGAGTTTGATAATTCTCTGGAGGCGGATGAAGCAATTGTTTCCTGGCGTGTAAGCACTTCTTCTTTTGGAAATTCCTTTAAATCTGATTTGTATGGGAGTTCAAAGCACATTGAAAATATATCACTATATTCTGTAAGCTCTAAAACTCTATCACAGCAGGAATTTATATATAATACATCACAGCCTAATTTAGATAAAAAAATTAAAAATAAAATCTCATGCTTTTTAATATCACCATAATATATAATCTTAGGGTTTGAGATTTCCTCAGTGGATGTATTTTGAAAGTGAAAATTTTTCACAAGAGTTGGAACAAATTCATGAACCCAAGAAAGTAATTTCAGGGAAAAATTTTTAACTTTAGATAAGTTTAAATTCTTCTCTTCCTTGCAGTATAAATCTAATATATAGCTAAAACTATTTGCCATAGAAGAATTTAAGGTATTATTATTAGTTGGGAAAACTTTATGTTCCATAAGCAGTGCAGCAATTTTAGTAGTTAGTGAACCGTCAAAAGGATCCACATGCTGCCATATATTTAGACAACTGGTTATTAATTTAGTATTAGGGTGCATAGGTATAGAGTCTATAAATTTTAAATACAGCCCGTCGAACATACTGAGGTTTTTGTCTAACCTAAATAAGTCATTATAATACTCGTCTGCATTTTGATTTATCCCTATATATCTATAAAAATATACTGGTATAAAAGGGACAGAGCCACCTATAAATCCAATTCTTTTATTGACAGGCAAAACTAAATCATTAAATATATTCATACTGCTTTTAAGCAAAGTGTTAATAGAACCTTTAAAGCCTATATCTGAAGGAGGAATTCCATTCTTTAAAGCAGGGTGGTCCATTTTAATATCAGTTTCGCGAAGGTTGCTAGTAGCATCCACAATAGTTGTTTTAGGAGCTACCGCCATAGGTTTCTTAAAGTTAATGCTTGTTTTTAAGTCAAGATCAATTAAAGGCTTAGTTTTAGGTAGCCTTATGAATTTTGAATATATATTTCGTTTGTCAATCTTTGAAAACTCCATATCTGATAGTGAATTAATGTATATCACGTCACAACTTAGCTTAGATAAGAAGATTAAAAAATAAATTTCATGCTTTTTTATTTCGCCATAAAAAAGCACTTTAGGATTTACAATATCTTCCTGTGACCTAGAATTATAATCAGAGTTATGGAATAGTTTTGGAGCAAAGTCCACCATCCATCCTAATAATTTAATAGCAAAATTCTTCATTACAGTTTCTGTACTATTAGGTTCATTTTCTAAATATAAAGCCATGGTTTCATCGAAACTATTTTGGATGTATTCATCGAAATAGTTGTTCTTAAAATCTGGGAATAGACCTTTAGTTTTAAGAATACTAATCAATGTATTTCTTTGCTGTGAATTAGAACTTAAAAGTCCATCCCAGGGTATTTGGTTTATAGATATAGATAAAATTTTCACTGGTATTCCAGAAGTAAAGTTTAAATATAAGCTTCCAAGTGAAGTTAGCTTATCATTTAGTTTATGTAAATTCTCATAATAGAGTTCACTATTTTCACTAATACCAACATATCTATAAAAATAAATAGGTATATTAGGGGATTTGGATTTAATAAATCCCTCCCTCTTATTTACAGGAACAAATATATCTTGAAATAAATTTTGTGATTCTAAGATAGATATACTTATTTGTTTTCTAGTATTAATCAAAGCTTAACCTCCAATCTTATCATTACATCTATGATACACAATGACTATAGATGTAAAAATACAATGTAACCTATATAAAAAATTAATAATAAAATCAATTTTATTTACTACTAGTTTACCATTAATTTTAGTATTAGGTAATAGAATATTGCCATACTATTTTTCTTTTTTCGCTTGCGACTTAAGGAAAGCCCACCAAAACCACTTATAATACATATTTTATCATTTAGTGTATAAAAATACTATAAAACTCTAAGGATAATAAGGAGAATAGTAAAGAAAAATAAACAAAGACTATAAATATAATAAGCTAGAAAGGAAGTAATAAATTGAAAATAAATGAATCAATTGTATGCCCAAAATGTAATAGCAAAAACTTCGAAATAAAGCATGAAGCCACTTACCTCTATACATATAAAATTAATATGGTGAATGCAAATGTAGAAGATGAAGAATCAGAAAATCTTCCCTTTTTATTTGATAACAGAGAACAAACTTGCTTCAAGGAATATATAGAATGTAGTAACTGCGGCAGTAAATATCCTTGTTCCATAGATAAAGAGAACCAAACTATAGATCTCACTATAATGCAAAGGGCAATAAGAGCAGATAATGTAAAAAACCCCGAATTCCTTGGGTAAAAATTCAGTGTGAAGTTTTATATTTATATAGGTAAGTACGTATTATGAAAAGGTTGGAGCAATATATGATTTTTGTTTTACATTAACATAAGTGTTGAAACGTACATATAATAATCACAAGACATTAATTATGTAGGGATGTGAGGTTTATGGTGCATTTCAATAATATCCCAGTATATTCTTACGATATTATAAACACTTATCCACATGATGTTAGTGCTTTTACTGAAGGGCTGGTGTATGAATCTGATTATCTTTATGAAAGCACTGGAAAATATAATGAGTCCACTCTGCGCAAAGTAGATTTACAAACAGGTGAGATTTTGAAATTACACAAATTAGATGAAAATTATTTTGGTGAGGGGATTACACTTTACCATAATAAAATTTTTCAGTTAACATGGCAATCTAAGGTAGGCTTTATTTACGATAAAGAAAGTTTTGCCCTAATCAACAAGTTTTACTATAATACAGAAGGTTGGGGAATTACTCACAATGATGAGCATTTAATTATGAGCGATGGTACAGATGAAATATTTTTCTTGAATCCCCAAA
The DNA here is from genome assembly GCF_011065935.2 of Clostridium estertheticum. Lineage (NCBI taxonomy): Bacteria > Bacillati > Bacillota > Clostridia > Eubacteriales > Clostridiaceae > Clostridium > Clostridium estertheticum. The sequence goes on from NZ_JAAMNH020000001.1 coordinate 124,307, forward strand.
ACTTAAAGAAGGTGTATAGCATTAAGGTTCACGATGAATTTAAGCCTATTACAAGGCTTAATGAACTGGAGTTTATTAAGGGGGAAATTTATGCTAATGTATGGAGAAGTGATAAAATTGCTAGAATTTGTCCTCATAGTGGCAAAATAACCGGGTGGATAGATCTTAAAGGTTTGTTAAGTCATAAGGAATATAAAAATGCAGGCACACTTAATGGAATAACCTATGATAGTGAAAAAAATCGATTTTTTGTAACTGGAAAGATGTGGCCTAAAATATTTGAAATAAAGTTAATTTAGGCATAGGTTTATGGAACTAAAAAAATAATTATCACAGTAAGCATAAAAAAACACTGAAAATAATCAATTATTTTCAGTGTTTTTCTAAATCTCATTAAAGTAAAACAATATTTGCTTCCATACAATCACTTATCATTTCATCTGTCCATATTGAAGCTTGAACTTCGCCAATGTGAGCCTTACTAAGAAAATACATACATATTCTAGATTGACCTATTCCACCGCCTATAGTATATGGGAGCTTACCTTCTAGTAGTAGTTTATGGAATTCAAAGGAACTTCTCTCTTCACAACCGGCTACTTTAAGCTGATCTTTTAGTGCTATTTCATCAACTCTTATTCCCATTGAGGAAAGTTCAAAGGCTTTTTCAAGTACTGGATTCCAAAATACTATATCTCCATTAAGTGACCAATCATCATAGTCCGGAGCTCTACCATCGTGCTTTTCACCAGATTTTAATGCACCACCAATTTGCATTATAAATACTGCAAGTCTTTCTTTACAGATAGCATCTTCTCTTTCTTTTGGAGTAAAAGAAGGGTACAAATCCTCAAGTTCTTGAGTGGTTACAAAGAAAATCTCCTCAGGTAAAGATTTTTCTATTTTAGGATATAATGTGTGGACATGATCTTCAGTATCTTTAAAAACACTATAAAGACTAGTTACAATTTCTTTTAATTTATCTAATGTTCTATCTTTTTTAAGAATAACCTTTTCCCAATCCCATTGATCCACATATATTGAGTGAAGGTTATCTAAATCTTCATCACGTCTTATAGCATTCATATCCGTATATAGACCTTCTCCTACTTCAAAGCCATATCTATATAGTGCCATACGTTTCCACTTAGCTAGTGAATTTACAATTTCAATATTTGTACCAGCTAAAGCTTTCATATCAAAGGAAACTACACGTTCAATACCGTTTAGGTTATCATTTATTCCAGTATCAGATTTTACGAAAAGAGGAGCTGAGACTCTTGTAAGAGTTAACTCTTTCGCTATTCTATTTTCAAAATAATCCTTTACTTGTTTAATAGCAATTTCCGTATCTTTGAGTCCAAGAAGTGGTTTGTATCCAACTGGAATTGCAAGTTCTTTTTTGTAAGTTATCATAAATAAAACCTCCTAATAGTTTTGTGATATTTTCTAATGATTAGCATGGCCATGCTATATGTTCTAAAATTGAAACAAAAAACAAAAAACCTTTCATCCTTGTTTCTAGGACGAAAGGTTAGACTTCCGTGGTACCACCTAAATTAGCTTTAAAAGCTCACTCTTAATCAGTACGGAAAATAATTCGATACTGCCCTATATATAACGGTTAGGCTCCGTCCACACCTAATTTCACAAGGATTTCAGCTGGAAACTCAGAGATGTTCTTCAACATAGGCTTCGCATGGAACTCTCACTATAATCCACTCGCTTTAACTACTTCCTATATATACTCTTCTCGTCACAGTCTTTAGAAAAATAACTTACATTTATTCTAACTTGCAAGTTAGAATTTGTCAACATGCAAAATAAATATTTTTATGGCAATTCGTAAAATTGTAAAATCTGATTTAACAGTCTTACTACTACAACCTAATTTTTAATAACTTTTAGAAGGAATATTGACAAGTATATTTACATAAATCATAATAAAAGTACTAATAAATAAATTTTTGTAATGTTTAAGGGGTGCATATATGAAGAAAAAATATATAAATTGGCTTTTGGTTATAGGGTGGATGATAATAATATTTCTATTTTCGAGTCAACCTGGGGAGGTATCAAGCGAAAATAATAAATTTGTTATATATGTATTCAAATTAGTTGGACTGGACTTAAATAGTATACTTGGGACTTTGAGTGATTTTATAGTTAGAAAAGCAGCCCATTTTACTGAATATTTTATCTTGTATATTCTGTTATACAGGGCTATAAATACAAAGAAAAATGGGGACTTTAAAGTGTTTACTTTGAGCCTACTAATGGTGTTTTTGTATGCATGCTCCGATGAGTTCCATCAAGCTTTTGTTCCAGGCAGAGGGCCTGCTTTTAGAGATGTGTTAGTAGATACTTGCGGAGGGCTTACAGCATTCCTGACTATATATATTTGTGTCACATTAAAAAAAAGACCTGCTCCCAAAATAAAGTCCTGACGAATTTAAAATTAAGACTTGCTTCAAAAGCTAATCGGTTTCACACTCGATTAGCTTTTGGAGCTTTTAACCCTTAATGAGTTTCGATTGTATTTTTAATTTCGTGGGAAAACAAGGGAACAGTTAAAAATAAATGTACCCCATATAAAAATTATAGGGGGTACATTTATATTAGCGTTAATTTATTTCCAATAAGAAACATTATCTTGAAGTTGATTGAATATAGATCGAACAGCTTTTGACCAATTTTTATCTTCAGAGTATTTTCGATTAACCCAGGTAAATGCATCTGTATTAGTAGGTTTATTTTTACACAAATTCACTAAGGTTCTTGCAGCAATGCTTGCAGAATCTTGGATACTAGTATTATATCTTTTCCAACTATAGAATACATTAAAGGGATTGTTAGCAATTTTATAGGCATTTTCATCATCTTTGGGCACAAAGGATTGTTCTTGCCCAGCAATTGCAAACATAACAAGTGGATTTAGATTGAAATCTTTGCTCACAGATAATATTGTTGAAAAATAAGGCTCTTCAACTAAAAGAGAGTTCTTGGATTTTAAAAATTCTTTTAAATTTGTTATATTAACATTCTTGTACATTAAATAATCTGGAAGATGAGCATTAACAACTGGATTTTCCTTAGGGATAATATTGATTGAGATAATGCTAGCCTTTTTTGCATAATAGCTTTCAAGAAGATCAGATTCATTTAAAGCATAAAGATCATCTTCATAATTATAGGATTCCATATTTTTTGATGAATTCTTATATAGAGGTTCAATGTAACCACGACTTAATGTAGGAGATTTCTTATCCTTTGGTGGTATGGCCGTGGCATAAGGAAACTTATTTGATAGTGTTGTTTCATAGGTAGGGAGAATAACAATGATTTTGGAATTTTCTTTTTCAAAATCTTTAAAAGTTGTAGGGCTACAGCCTGTATAATTTTTAATAAATACTATGCAAACCACACTATAAATAATTGTAAACAATAGAAGTTTCCAATTAGTAAGATTATTTTTCATACTCATATTTTCACACCTACTTTTATTTTTGTGATATCTCCATGTGGAAACATGAAAATATACAAGTTTATTACAAATATCTCCAAAAAACTAAAAAATATACAATGAGCGTAAAAATCTATAGATGCAAGGATAGGATTTATAGCATTATTTAATTTTTAATAGTGAGATATTTATAAAGGGTAAAGCGTATTGTATGGATACATTTTTTAAAATCCATTAATAGTGATATAATTTATAATATTATATTGTAAATTACAGTTTAAGGAGTGGAAATTATGAAAGTGTCTCAAATAATGACTCCAGGACCTACGGAGGTAAGAGAAAACGTAAGAATGGCCAGAGCTCTAGCTACAACTAATCCAGATTTAGATTTACAGTTTTATGAGTTTTACAAACAAACTTGTGAGAAAATAGGTGGATTTCTAAACACTAATAATCAAGTTAGAATACTGAGTGGTGAGGGGATTTTAGGCCTTGAAGCAGCATGCGCATCATTGACTGAAACTAATGATAGGGTACTCGTAATTGATAACGGAATATTTGGAGAAGGGTTTGCTGATTTTGTCAAGATGTACGGTGGAGAAGTAGTATTTTTTAAAGGGGATAGGAAAAGTAAGATAGATGTAATAGAACTTGAGAAATTTTTAGAAAAAGATCATGATTTTAAATATGCCACTGTAGTGCATTGTGATACTCCTTCAGGGGTTTTGAATGACATTGATAAAATATGCCCATTACTTAAGAGAAAGGGTATACTAACTGTAGTAGATAGTGTAGCTGCCATGGGTGGAGAAGACATAAGGGTAGATGAATGGAAAATAGATATAACACTCGGTGCCTCTCAGAAGTGTGTTTCGGCTCCAGCAGGGCTAACTCTTATAAGTATAAGTGAGGATGCATTTAAACTAATGCAGCAGAGAAAAAGGCCTATAGCTTCTTACTATTGCAATTTGCTTGTATGGAAGGATTATTACGAAAATAAATGGTTTCCATATACACCACCAATAAGTGATATTGTTGGACTAAGGCAAGCTATTGATAATATATTGGAAGATAAAGAGGTAATTCAAAGACATAATTCTATTGGTAAAGCTACAAGAAAAGCTATAATGGAAGCAGGCCTTAATTTATACATTGAAGATGGATATTCTAATACTGTAACAGTTATAGAAATACCTAAAGGCATAGACGATAAAGAATTATTAAAACATATGCATGATGAATTCAATGTATTTATAGCGGGCTCCTTCGGTTATTTACAAGGGAAAGTAATAAGAATAGGGCATATGGGTGAAAATGCGAAAAAGGATAAAATGGCCTATACTCTATTAGCATTACAAAACACATTAAAGGCGCTTGGCTTTCAATGTAAAAAAGACATGGTTCAGGTTTTTTTAAATGAGATATAATATAATGGTTTGCGTTTAAAAGAACATGAGTGGTAACAGTATATGTAGAATAAAGTATAAGTCGGTGAGAAATCATCGACTTTTTTTAATTGCTACATATTATAGAGGAAATAATAATACAGAAATCTAAGTGGAGAAAATTCATGCAATTACAAAGAAATATAAATAAACAAGAATAGATGAAAAATAAAATTAAATGCTACTAGGTGCATATGTCTTAAGAATGATAAAGCATTAATTATAAAGGAATCAAAGTGCTATGTTTATTAAAGTGAGTATACTAGTCCTAGTGTATCAGTACCAAAGAAACTTCATAATTAGTAGTATTATAAAGAAAATTGTATTTAATTGTCGTATTAGAAGGTCTAGCATAAATACCTTGTATGTGTGTATGATAGAATACTCCTTGTCGTCACAAGCGAGTGGCGAAGTACGCTAGATGTTAATTACTATTTGATAAGTTTTCATATGAAAATAAATATTAAAAAGTTATTGACAAAACAAGTGATACCAAGTAGAATAGTAGAAGTCGTCACATGATGACAAATGAAATTGGTCTTTGAAAATTAAACAGAGAAATAGGTAAAATAGCGAAATAATATTTCGTTAGACCAGTTAATTACTTTAGATAAAAAAGTAATATTAGTCGTAAGACTAAAAAGTATGTAATGAGCTTGCTAACCAGCTTAACAGTTGGCGCAGATTATTCATTTCAAATAAAAAGTGTAAACTTTTAAATTGAGAGTTTGATCCTGGCTCAGGACGAACGCTGGCGGCGTGCCTAACACATGCAAGTCGAGCGATGAAACCCTTCGGGGTGGATTAGCGGCGGACGGGTGAGTAACACGTGGGTAACCTGCCTCAAAGAGGGGAATAGCCTCCCGAAAGGGAGATTAATACCGCATAATATGTTTTGATCGCATGATCGAGACATCAAAGGATTTTTCTTCGGAAAATTCCACTTTGAGATGGACCCGCGGCGCATTAGCTAGTTGGTGAGGTAACGGCCCACCAAGGCAACGATGCGTAGCCGACCTGAGAGGGTGATCGGCCACATTGGAACTGAGACACGGTCCAGACTCCTACGGGAGGCAGCAGTGGGGAATATTGCGCAATGGGGGAAACCCTGACGCAGCAACGCCGCGTGAATGATGAAGGCCTTCGGGTTGTAAAGTTCTGTCTTCTGGGACGATAATGACGGTACCAGAGGAGGAAGCCACGGCTAACTACGTGCCAGCAGCCGCGGTAATACGTAGGTGGCAAGCGTTGTCCGGATTTACTGGGCGTAAAGGATGCGTAGGCGGACATTTAAGTCAGATGTGAAATACCCGAGCTTAACTTGGGTGCTGCATTTGAAACTGGGTGTCTAGAGTGCAGGAGAGGTAAGTGGAATTCCTAGTGTAGCGGTGAAATGCGTAGAGATTAGGAAGAACACCAGTGGCGAAGGCGACTTACTGGACTGTAACTGACGCTGAGGCATGAAAGCGTGGGGAGCAAACAGGATTAGATACCCTGGTAGTCCACGCCGTAAACGATGAATACTAGGTGTCGGGGGTCGAACCTCGGTGCCGCAGTTAACACAATAAGTATTCCGCCTGGGGAGTACGATCGCAAGATTAAAACTCAAAGGAATTGACGGGGGCCCGCACAAGCAGCGGAGCATGTGGTTTAATTCGAAGCAACGCGAAGAACCTTACCTAGACTTGACATCCCCTGCATAACCCAGAGATGGGCGAAGTCCTTCGGGACAGGGTGACAGGTGGTGCATGGTTGTCGTCAGCTCGTGTCGTGAGATGTTGGGTTAAGTCCCGCAACGAGCGCAACCCTTATCATTAGTTGCTACCATTAAGTTGAGCACTCTAGTGAGACTGCCCGGGTTAACCGGGAGGAAGGTGGGGATGACGTCAAATCATCATGCCCCTTATGTCTAGGGCTACACACGTGCTACAATGGTGAGTACAAAGAGATGCAAGACCGCAAGGTGGAGCCAAACTCAAAAACTCATCCCAGTTCGGATTGTAGGCTGCAACTCGCCTACATGAAGCCGGAGTTGCTAGTAATCGCGAATCAGCATGTCGCGGTGAATACGTTCCCGGGCCTTGTACACACCGCCCGTCACACCATGAGAGTTGGTAACACCCGAAGTCCGTGAGGTAACCGTAAGGAGCCAGCGGCCGAAGGTGGGATTGATGATTGGGGTGAAGTCGTAACAAGGTAGCCGTAGGAGAACCTGCGGCTGGATCACCTCCTTTCTAGGGAGTAGATGCAAAGACTTCGGTCAATGCAAAACATCTACTGTAATTACTCGTAACCTATTCTCTGTTTAATTTTGAGAGACTAATTTTAGTTAACTCTTCTGAGTTAACTAAAAATTTAATCTTTCTAAAAATGTTCTTTGAAAATTGCACAGTGAAATTAAAGTTGTTTTAATAAGTTAAAACTACGTAAGTAGTTAGATGGATTTAATACAATTTCGCAAAATGAATTAAAACGTTTATGTAAATAGACGAAATTATCTATGCAAATAGATAAAGATAAAGGTTAAGCTACAAAGGGCGCATGGCGAATGCCTTGGCACTAGGAGCCGAAGAAGGACGCGTTAAGCTGCGATAAGCTTTGGGTAGGCGCAAATAGCCTGTGATCCAAAGATTTCCGAATGGGGGAACCCACATAGTAACAACTATGTACTGCATACTGAATAAATAGGTATGCAGAGGTAGACCCGGGGAACTGAAACATCTAAGTACCCGGAGGAAGAGAAAGAAACATCGATTTCCTAAGTAGCGGCGAGCGAAAGGGAAAGAGCCCAAACCTAGGTCTTTGACCTAGGGGTTGAGGATAGATCATAAATACTGCAATTCCTTAATTGAAGATAGCTGGAAAGCTGCTCCGCAGAAGGTAATAGGCCTGTAAATGAAAAGGAAAAACAGTCAGATCTAATCCAGAGTACCACGAGACACGTGAAACCTTGTGGGAAGCAGGGAGGACCACCTCCCAAGGCTAAATACTACCTAGTGACCGATAGTGAAGAAGTACCGTGAGGGAAAGGTGAAAAGAACCCCGGAAGGGGAGTGAAATAGAACCTGAAACCGTGTGCCTACAACCGGTCGGAGCACTTTATATGTGTGACGGCGTGCTTTTTGTAGAACGAGCCAACGAGTTACGATATGTAGCGAGGTTAAGTACTTAAGGTACGGAGCCGAAGGGAAACCAAGTCTGAATAGGGCGTATAGTTGCATGTCGTAGACCCGAAACCGGGTGACCTATCCATGGCCAGGATGAAGCGGAAGTAAAATTCCGTGGAGGTCCGAACCACGTTGGTGTTGAAAAACCATGGGATGAGCTGTGGATAGCGGAGAAATTCCAATCGAACTCGGAGATAGCTGGTTCTCCTCGAAATAGCTTTAGGGCTAGCGTCGATTAATTGAGTAATGGAGGTAGAGCACTGAATGAGCTAGGGGCTGACAACAGTTACTGAACTCTATCAAACTCCGAATGCCATATACTTTTATTTCGGCAGTCAGACTGCGAATGATAAGATCCGTAGTCAAAAGGGAAACAGCCCAGACCATCAGCTAAGGTCCCAAAGTGTAAGTTAAGTGGAAAAGGATGTGGGATTTCTAAGACAACTAGGATGTTGGCTCAGAAGCAGCCACTCATTCAAAGAGTGCGTAATAGCTCACTAGTCAAGAGATCCTGCGCCGAAGATGTCCGGGGCTAAAACTTACCACCGAAGCTATGGGTGTACACTATGTGTACGCGGTAGAGGAGCTTTCTGTACTGGCTGAAGTCATACCGTAAGGAGTGGTGGACGGTACAGAAGTGAGAATGTTGGCATAAGTAGCGAGAGTTAAGTGAGAATCTTAACGGTCGAAAACCTAAGGTTTCCTGAGGAAGGCTCGTCCTCTCAGGGTTAGTCGGGACCTAAGCCGAGGCCGAAAGGCGTAGGTGATGGACAATCGGTTGATATTCCGATACCACCAATGGACGTTATTAGAAATGGGATGACGCAGGAGGATAAGATGTGCACACTATTGGATGTGTGTCTAAGCATTTAGGCGGAGCAAGCAGGCAAATCCGTTTGCTCTTAACGCTGAGATGTGATGGGGAAGGGAATTTATTCCTGAAGTATCTGATTCCACGCTGCCAAGAAAAGTCTCTATCGAGGATATTGGTGCCCGTACCGCAAACCGACACAGGTAGGTGAGGAGAGAATCCTAAGACCATCGGAAGAATTGCTGTTAAGGAACTCGGCAAATTGACCCCGTAACTTCGGGAGAAGGGGTGCCTACGAAAGTAGGTCGCAGAGAATAGGCCCAAGCAACTGTTTAGCAAAAACACAGGTCTCTGCTAAAGCGAAAGCTGATGTATAGGGGCTGACGCCTGCCCGGTGCTGGAAGGTTAAGGGGATTACTTAGCGCAAGCGAAGGTATGAACTTAAGCCCCAGTAAACGGCGGCCGTAACTATAACGGTCCTAAGGTAGCGAAATTCCTTGTCGGGTAAGTTCCGACCCGCACGAATGGCGTAATGATTTGGGCACTGTCTCAACAGCACATCCGGCGAAATTGTAGTGCCAGTGAAGATGCTGGCTACCCGCGATTGGACGGAAAGACCCCGTAGAGCTTTACTGTAGCTTAGCATTGAATTTCGGTATTGTCTGTACAGGATAGGTGGGAGACTGAGAAACATGGGCGTCAGCCTGTGTGGAGTCATCCTTGGGATACCACCCTGACAGTACTGAGGTTCTAACTGGAGGCCATGAATCTGGTCACAGGACATTGTTAGGTGGGCAGTTTGACTGGGGCGGTCGCCTCCAAAAAAGTAACGGAGGCGCTCAAAGGTTCCCTCAGCGCGGTTGGAAATCGCGCGAAGAGTGCAAAGGCAGAAGGGAGCCTGACTGCGACACCTACAAGTGGAGCAGGGACGAAAGTCGGACTTAGTGATCCGGTGGTACCTCGTGGGAGGGCCATCGCTCAACGGATAAAAGCTACCTCGGGGATAACAGGCTGATCTCCCCCAAGAGTCCACATCGACGGGGAGGTTTGGCACCTCGATGTCGGCTCGTCGCATCCTGGGGCTGAAGTAGGTCCCAAGGGTTGGGCTGTTCGCCCATTAAAGCGGCACGCGAGCTGGGTTCAGAACGTCGTGAGACAGTTCGGTCCCTATCCGTCGCGGGCGTAGGAAATTTGAAGGGAGCTGTCCTTAGTACGAGAGGACCGGGATGGACAAACCTCTGGTGCACCAGTTGTCACGCCAGTGGCATCGCTGGGTAGCTATGTTTGGAAGGGATAAACGCTGAAAGCATCTAAGCGTGAAGCCCACCCTGAGATGAGATTTCCCATAACTCGTGCGTAAGCACGGTGTTAGTAAGACTCCTGGAAGAACACCAGGTTGATAGGTTAGAGGTGTAAGCATGGTAACATGTTCAGCTGACTAATACTAATAAGTCGAGGGCTTGACCTTAATATATATAAGCGAAAATTTCACTGTGCAATTTTGAGAGAATATAAATTTTCTCAATCTGGTGATTATGGCATGAAGGTAACACCCGTTCCCATACCGAACACGAAGGTTAAGCTTCAATGCGCTAATGGTACTGCAGGGGCAACCTTGTGGGAGAGTAGGTCGTCGCCAGGTAACAAAAAAACACTAAGTCTAACTTAGTGTTTTTTATTTTGCGTAAATATTAGCATCATGATTTTTGATAACAAGACAAATTTTTCTATTATGCTTTTCAAAATCTCATTCTGGCATATAGCAATAGTATTTTTTACAATGATGCTTTATCATCACATAAAACTTGATAAGAAAGAATTAAATAAATATAAACTACAAAGACTATCCTTATGGAGCAGCTGCATCATTCTATTTATGGGAATATACATTGGATAATAAAGTTACCACTAATAGAAAAAATTCATGAAGCATATAGTGCTATTGCAGATAATAGAGTAGTTTTAAGGGAAGGGTCGGCATCTGTATTTTCATAAAATATTATTAAGGAATATACTGTTACAATATTTGTGCGCAAAGCCCACTCCTTCATGTGTGTGATGGATAGCACTTGCACAACAGTGCAACAAATGATATAAAATTATGAAAACATACACAAATAATATTATAATTGAATCGTGAAAAATAAATATAGAAGAACACAGACCACAGTAAGTTTAATTAATTATCATTTTATATTTTGTCCGAGGTATAGAAGAAAAATATTTTTAATACCTAATGTAGAAGAAAGATTTAACATACGGTCAAATTAATTTGTCAATTATGATAATTGATAGTGAAAGTCTTGGAGAAATTAATTAGTTTTTGCAGTTTTATAAATGAGAGTGTAAAACAAGTTAATGTATCTAAGAACCCCATGCCTTTAGGCGTGGGAGTATCAGATGGGAAGATGGCATCTATATATCTAATGACAATTAAAGACCCCTTCATTGTGTAAGGAGCTTTGTGGTTCTCCTCTATTAATGCATTTGATATGTGAGCGAAACCTTCGATGCACGCCACATGACTTAACTTAATATTGACAATACTTAGCCATGCGTATCGGAATGAGAAATACCGAATTATTTAAACCTATACGTAGGAATAGGGGGATAATCTAGTTAGAGTACATGTGCACTAGAATTACGCTCTTATTTATGTGATAGAATACTCCTTGTCGTCACAAACGAGTGGCGTAGCACGCTAGATGTTAATTACTACTTAATATGTTTTTAGATTAAAATAAATATTAAAAAGTTATTGACAAAACAAGCAATACCTAGTAAAATAGTAGAAGTCGTCACTTGATGACAAAACAAATTGGTCTTTGAAAATTAAACAGAGAAATAGGTAAAATAGCGAAATAATATTTCGTTAGACCAGTTAATTACTTTAGATAAAAAAGTAATTTTAGTCGTAAGACTAAAAAGTATGTAATGAGCTTGCTAACCAGCTTAACAGTTGGCGCAGATTATTCATTTCAAATAAAAAGTGTAAACTTTTAAATTGAGAGTTTGATCCTGGCTCAGGACGAACGCTGGCGGCGTGCCTAACACATGCAAGTCGAGCGATGAAACCCTTCGGGGTGGATTAGCGGCGGACGGGTGAGTAACACGTGGGTAACCTGCCTCAAAGAGGGGAATAGCCTCCCGAAAGGGAGATTAATACCGCATAATATGTTTTGATCGCATGATTGAGACATCAAAGGATTCTCTTTAGAGTTTCCACTTTGAGATGGACCCGCGGCGCATTAGCTAGTTGGTGAGGTAACGGCCCACCAAGGCAACGATGCGTAGCCGACCTGAGAGGGTGATCGGCCACATTGGAACTGAGACACGGTCCAGACTCCTACGGGAGGCAGCAGTGGGGAATATTGCGCAATGGGGGAAACCCTGACGCAGCAACGCCGCGTGAATGATGAAGGCCTTCGGGTTGTAAAGTTCTGTCTTCTGGGACGATAATGACGGTACCAGAGGAGGAAGCCACGGCTAACTACGTGCCAGCAGCCGCGGTAATACGTAGGTGGCAAGCGTTGTCCGGATTTACTGGGCGTAAAGGATGCGTAGGCGGACATTTAAGTCAGATGTGAAATACCCGAGCTTAACTTGGGTGCTGCATTTGAAACTGGGTGTCTAGAGTGCAGGAGAGGTAAGTGGAATTCCTAGTGTAGCGGTGAAATGCGTAGAGATTAGGAAGAACACCAGTGGCGAAGGCGACTTACTGGACTGTAACTGACGCTGAGGCATGAAAGCGTGGGGAGCAAACAGGATTAGATACCCTGGTAGTCCACGCCGTAAACGATGAATACTAGGTGTCGGGGGTCGAACCTCGGTGCCGCAGTTAACACAATAAGTATTCCGCCTGGGGAGTACGATCGCAAGATTAAAACTCAAAGGAATTGACGGGGGCCCGCACAAGCAGCGGAGCATGTGGTTTAATTCGAAGCAACGCGAAGAACCTTACCTAGACTTGACATCCCCTGCATAACCCAGAGATGGGCGAAGTCCTTCGGGACAGGGTGACAGGTGGTGCATGGTTGTCGTCAGCTCGTGTCGTGAGATGTTGGGTTAAGTCCCGCAACGAGCGCAACCCTTATCATTAGTTGCTACCATTAAGTTGAGCACTCTAGTGAGACTGCCCGGGTTAACCGGGAGGAAGGTGGGGATGACGTCAAATCATCATGCCCCTTATGTCTAGGGCTACACACGTGCTACAATGGTGAGTACAAAGAGATGCAAGACCGCAAGGTGGAGCCAAACTCAAAAACTCATCCCAGTTCGGATTGTAGGCTGCAACTCGCCTACATGAAGCCGGAGTTGCTAGTAATCGCGAATCAGCATGTCGCGGTGAATACGTTCCCGGGCCTTGTACACACCGCCCGTCACACCATGAGAGTTGGTAACACCCGAAGTCCGTGAGGTAACCGTAAGGAGCCAGCGGCCGAAGGTGGGATTGATGATTGGGGTGAAGTCGTAACAAGGTAGCCGTAGGAGAACCTGCGGCTGGATCACCTCCTTTCTAGGGAGTAGATGCAAAGACTTCGGTCAATGCAAAACATCTACTGTAATTACTCGTAACCTATTCTCTGTTTAATTTTGAGAGACTAATTTTAGTTAACTCTTTGGAGTTAACTAAAAATTTAATCTTTCTAAAAATGTTCTTTGAAAATTGCACAGTGAAATTAAAGTTGTTTTAATAAGTTAAAACTACGTAAGTAGTTAGATGGATTTAATACAATTTCGCAAAATGAATTAAAACGTTTATGTAAATAGACGAAATTATCTATGCAAATAGATAAAGATAAAGGTTAAGCTACAAAGGGCGCATGGCGAATGCCTTGGCACTAGGAGCCGAAGAAGGACGCGTTAAGCTGCGATAAGCTTTGGGTAGGCGCAAATAGCCTGTGATCCAAAGATTTCCGAATGGGGGAACCCACATAGTAACAACTATGTACTGCATACTGAATAAATAGGTATGCAGAGGTAGACCCGGGGAACTGAAACATCTAAGTACCCGGAGGAAGAGAAAGAAACATCGATTTCCTAAGTAGCGGCGAGCGAAAGGGAAAGAGCCCAAACCTAGGTCTTTGACCTAGGGGTTGAGGATAGATCATAAATACTGCAATTCCTTAATTGAAGATAGCTGGAAAGCTGCTCCGCAGAAGGTAATAGGCCTGTAAATGAAAAGGAAAAACAGTCAGATCTAATCCAGAGTACCACGAGACACGTGAAACCTTGTGGGAAGCAGGGAGGACCACCTCCCAAGGCTAAATACTACCTAGTGACCGATAGTGAAGAAGTACCGTGAGGGAAAGGTGAAAAGAACCCCGGAAGGGGAGTGAAATAGAACCTGAAACCGTGTGCCTACAACCGGTCGGAGCACTTTATATGTGTGACGGCGTGCTTTTTGTAGAACGAGCCAACGAGTTACGATATGTAGCGAGGTTAAGTACTTAAGGTACGGAGCCGAAGGGAAACCAAGTCTGAATAGGGCGTATAGTTGCATGTCGTAGACCCGAAACCGGGTGACCTATCCATGGCCAGGATGAAGCGGAAGTAAAATTCCGTGGAGGTCCGAACCACGTTGGTGTTGAAAAACCATGGGATGAGCTGTGGATAGCGGAGAAATTCCAATCGAACTCGGAGATAGCTGGTTCTCCTCGAAATAGCTTTAGGGCTAGCGTCGATTAATTGAGTAATGGAGGTAGAGCACTGAATGAGCTAGGGGCTGACAACAGTTACTGAACTCTATCAAACTCCGAATGCCATATACTTTTATTTCGGCAGTCAGACTGCGAATGATAAGATCCGTAGTCAAAAGGGAAACAGCCCAGACCATCAGCTAAGGTCCCAAAGTGTAAGTTAAGTGGAAAAGGATGTGGGATTTCTAAGACAACTAGGATGTTGGCTCAGAAGCAGCCACTCATTCAAAGAGTGCGTAATAGCTCACTAGTCAAGAGATCCTGCGCCGAAGATGTCCGGGGCTAAAACTTACCACCGAAGCTATGGGTGTACACTATGTGTACGCGGTAGAGGAGCTTTCTGTACTGGCTGAAGTCATACCGTAAGGAGTGGTGGACGGTACAGAAGTGAGAATGTTGGCATAAGTAGCGAGAGTTAAGTGAGAATCTTAACGGTCGAAAACCTAAGGTTTCCTGAGGAAGGCTCGTCCTCTCAGGGTTAGTCGGGACCTAAGCCGAGGCCGAAAGGCGTAGGTGATGGACAATCGGTTGATATTCCGATACCACCAATGGACGTTATTAGAAATGGGATGACGCAGGAGGATAAGATGTGCACACTATTGGATGTGTGTCTAAGCATTTAGGCGGAGCAAGCAGGCAAATCCGTTTGCTCTTAACGCTGAGATGTGATGGGGAAGGGAATTTATTCCTGAAGTATCTGATTCCACGCTGCCAAGAAAAGTCTCTATCGAGGATATTGGTGCCCGTACCGCAAACCGACACAGGTAGGTGAGGAGAGAATCCTAAGACCATCGGAAGAATTGCTGTTAAGGAACTCGGCAAATTGACCCCGTAACTTCGGGAGAAGGGGTGCCTACGAAAGTAGGTCGCAGAGAATAGGCCCAAGCAACTGTTTAGCAAAAACACAGGTCTCTGCTAAAGCGAAAGCTGATGTATAGGGGCTGACGCCTGCCCGGTGCTGGAAGGTTAAGGGGATTACTTAGCGCAAGCGAAGGTATGAACTTAAGCCCCAGTAAACGGCGGCCGTAACTATAACGGTCCTAAGGTAGCGAAATTCCTTGTCGGGTAAGTTCCGACCCGCACGAATGGCGTAATGATTTGGGCACTGT